>JAAFHS010000277.1 GCA_013298485.1 Rhodobacterales bacterium | reverse complement strand
GCAGCGCTCGCCGCGCGGTACGCAGCCCCTCTGCCCGCGCCTGAGGGACCGCTGCGCATCTATCACCTTGGCCACAGCCTTGTCGGCCGCGACATGCCCGCGATGCTGGCGCAGATGGCGGGGCATGAATATGCCAGCCAGCTGGGTTGGGGTGCCTCGCTTTTGCAGCACTGGACGGGCGATGTGCCCGGCCTGCAGGCGGAAAACACGGGTTCCGCCTATCGCCCGGCGGGGCAGGCGGTGGACAGTGGCGATTATGCCGCCATCGTGCTGACCGAGATGGTCGAATTGAAGGATGCGATCCGCTTTCACGACAGTGCAGCCACCTTGGGCCGCTGGGCCGCCCGCGCCCGTGCCGCCAACCCCGATGTGCGGCTTTATCTTTACGAGACATGGCATGCCACGGACGATCCCGCCGGTTGGGCCATCCGGATCGCGCAGGATGGCCCGGCACTCTGGCAGGATGTGTTGCTGGCCGGGGCCATGGCCGATCCTGCGGCAGGCACGATCCACATCATCCCCGGCGGCCCGGCCCTTGCCGCCGTCGCCATGGCGATCACCCGCGGCCAGGTCCCCGGCCTGACCGGGCGCGATGATCTTTTCGCGCGCGATGCGGCAGGTGTCGCCGACCCGATCCACCTGAATGATCTGGGCCATTACGTCATCGCGCTGACCCATTGCGCGACCCTGTATCACCGCAGCCCCGTCGGCCTGCCGCATGATCTGCACCGTGCGGACGGTGCCCCCATGGCCCCCCTTGACCCCGCCGCCGCACGCGTGATGCAAGAGGTGGTCTGGGACGTGGTTGCGCGCTATCCTTTCAGCGGCGTCGCGTCACGGGCGTTGTGAAAGAAGGCCTGAATGTCACTGTTCTCCCTGCTGACCGATATCCTGTTTGTCGGGCACAGCCTTGTCGGCCCCAACCTGCCCGCGCTGGTCGAAGGTGCGCTGATCCGGCAGGGCGATCCTGCGGCGGTGGTTGAGGCGCAGGTCATCAACGGGGCTTCACTGCGCTATAACTGGGACAACGCCGATGAAGCCGAAGGCGTGAACGCCCGCCTGCGGCTGCAGGCCGGGGTCGATGTGCTGATCCTGACCGAAGCCACGCCGCTTGCCGAACAGGTCCGGTGGAACGACACAGTCGGCCAGATCGTGGCCTTTGGCGGGCTGGCGCGCGAGGCAAATCCCGAGACACGGATTTATCTCTTTGAAACATGGCACAGCCTGAAATCCGGCCCCGATACCGTGATCGACGGTGATGCCGGCGCGGGCGTGCCCTGGCGCGAACGCATTGCGGCGGATGCGCCCGTCTGGCGCGATCTGGCCGCGCAGGCCAGCGCGCGGCTGGGCGGGGGTCCAGTTCAGGTCATCCCCGCAGGGCAGGCCATGGGGCGGCTGTCGGATGCGATCGACGCAGGGCAGGTTCCCGGCTTTGACAGCATCACGCAGTTCTTTACCGATGACATCCATCCCAACGGCAGGGGCCTCTATTTCCTGGCGCTTGTCCATGCTGCGTCCATTGACGGCAAAGACCCCAAGGGCCTGCCACCCCTGCTGACCCGCACGTGGCAGAACCGCGATGCCGTGATCTCTGATGGTCTGGCCCGCGTGCTGCAGCGCATCGCATATGAGGCCGTGCTGGCCGCACCCGCAGCCACCGCGGTCCCGGTCCCGGATGCGCCCGACGTCATCGCCGAAGACAGGCTGATCCCTGCGGCGGCGGCAGGGCCTGTGCCCGATGCCGCCGCAGCCGCCCTGACACCGATCCGCAATCCGAACCTGTCTTTCGGGCTGGCGGGGGTGAATGACTGGTCGGTGCAGCAGCCGTTTCTTGATCTGATGAAAACGTCGCGGGTCTGGACCGGGCATCTGCCGGGCCGCTGGGGCGGGTTCGAATATGACCGGCTGGTCACGGATGGCTACATCGATGCGCAAGGCTGGCCAAAGGCCATCCCGCCCGACGTGACGGGCCTGTCGACCCTGATCCTGACGCAATTGCCGCCCGATGCCGCAGGTGTCGCGGGCGATTATGTGTTGACCTATCAGGGCACCGGCACCCTGACGGTCGAAGGCCGCGCCACCGATGTGCGGCCCGGCCCCGGTCGCGTCACCTTTGCCTATACCCCCGGCGAAGGCAGCGTGGTGCTGACCCTGACCGCTACTGATGCTGCCGATCCGGTGCGGGGTATCCGCGTGGTGCGCGCGGACCGTGCGGGCCTTCTGGCCGATGGCGCGATCTTCAATCCGGACTGGATCGCCCGGTTGCGCGGGGCGCGCGGGCTGCGCTTCATGGATTGGATGGCCACCAACAATGCCACGCTGGCCCATATCGCCGACCGCCCGAAACCGGATGATGCGACCTATGCCCGCAACGGCGTGCCGGTGGAGGTGATGGTGGCGCTGGCCAATGAACTGGACGCCGATCCCTGGTTCACGATCCCGCATCTGGCCGATGATGCGCTGGTGCGGTTCTATGCTGAAGCCGTGCATGACACGCTTGATCCCGGCCTGCAGGCATCCGTCGAGTTTTCGAACGAGGTCTGGAACTGGCAATTCGCCCAGGCCAATTGGGCCGAGGCACAGGGCCTCGCCCGCTGGGGGCAGACGAACACATGGGTGCAGTATTATGCCCTGCGCGCCTCTGAAGTGGCCGATATCTGGGCCGGGGTGTTCGGCGATCAGGCCCCCACCCGCCTGCGCCGGGTGATCGCCACGCAGACCGGCTGGTACGGGCTGGAGGATCAGATCCTGAACGCCCCCCTTGTGCTGGCCGAAGGGCGCGCTGCCCCCGCCACCCATTTCGATGCCTATGCGGTGACGGGCTATTTCAGCGCCCTTCTGGGGTCGGATGACAAGGCGGCCACTTTGCTGGACTGGATCGCGCAATCCGAAGGTGCTGCCAAGGATGCAGACCACCGCTATGATCTTGCGGTCGCGATGGCGGCGGCGGAGCTGCGTGATGGTGCCACCACCGGCGATCCGACCGACAGCCTGAAACAGGTGCTGACCGAAATGCTGCCCTATCACGCCCGTATCGCGCGCGATCACGGGCTCGACCTCGTGATGTACGAAGGCGGCACCCATGTGGTGGGTTATGGCGCAGAAGTGGACAACCCCGTGCTGACCGCGTTCTTCAACCATTTCAACTACACCCCCGAAATGGGCGCGCTTTATGCCGACCTGATCCAGGGCTGGGCCGCGCTGTCGGATGCGCCCTTCAACGCCTTTGTCGATGTGTCCGCCCCCGATAAATGGGGCAGTTGGGGGGCCTTGCGCCATCTTGGCGATGACAATCCGCGCTGGCAGGCGCTCGCGGCCGGGTGCGGTGCTTGCTAAGCATCATCATCCCCGCATCGAATGAGGCCGCCTTCATCGGCCCCTGCCTGACGGCCCTTCTGGCCTCAGGCCCCGTCGCTGCCGAGGTGATCGTGGTCGCCAATGGCTGCCAGGACGACACGGCTGCGATTGCGCGCGGCTTTGCCGAAAGGGCCGCCGCACGGGGCTGGGGTTTTCAGGTGCTGGACCGGGCCGAAGGCTCCAAACCCGGCGCGCTGAACGCGGGCGATGCGGCGGCGCGCGGGGTGGTGCGTCTGTATCTTGATGCCGACATCATCGTCACCCCCCACCTTCTGCCCCGGATCAGTGCCGCCCTGACCCGCCCGGATCCGATCTATGCCGGCGCCACCCCCCGCATCCCGCCCGCGCGCAGCGCCGTAACCCGCGCCTATGCGCGGTTCTGGGCCACACTGCCCTTCGCCCGCTCGGTGGCCCCCGGTTTCGGCCTGTTTGCTGTGAATGCCGCAGGCCGCGCCCGCTGGGGCGCATTTCCCGCCATCATCGCCGATGATACCTTCGTGCGCCTGCAGTTCCTGCCCCACGAACGCCTGCAGATCGCCGCCACCTATGATTGGCCGATGACCGAAGGCTTTGCCGCCCTGACCCGCGTGCGCCGCAGGCAGGACGCAGGCATGGCCGAGATCGCCACCCTGTATCCTGATCTGCTGCCCCGCGAAGGCAAGCCGTCCCTGACCCTCGGCAGCCTCGCCGCCCGCGCCATCCGCGATCCCGCCGGATTTGCTGTCTATGCCGCCGTGTCCGCCGCCGTGCGGCTGCGCCGTCGCAGTACCGGTTTCACGCGCGGACGCTGAAGACCTATTCCGCGATCATCGCCGCAAGGATGGCCTGCGCATCCGCGCTGTCCCATTCCGCATCGCCGATCAGGCGCGCAACCTCCTGCCCCTGCGGATTGACGATCACCGTCACCGGCAGGCCCAGCACCGCCATGTTCCGCGCCAGTTCCGACTGCGGGTCGCGCAGGATCGGCAGGTTGTCGACCCCTGCCTCGGCACAGAA
>JAAFHS010000276.1 GCA_013298485.1 Rhodobacterales bacterium | reverse complement strand
ACTGGATCATGCGCGCGGCGTAGCCAATGGCATGCGCGCCGGTCGAACAGGCCGTCACCACCGCATGGTTCGGGCCCTTGTAGCCGAACCGGATGGAAACCTGCCCCGAAATCAGATTGATCAGCGCACCGGGAATGAAGAACGGGCTGACCCGTTTCGGCCCACGCTCCTTGATCAGCACCGCCGTTTCGGCAATCGAGGTCAGCCCCCCGATCCCCGACCCGATCATCACGCCGGTGCGCAGCTTTTCATCCTCCGAGATATTCTCCCAGCCAGCATCGCGCACGGCCTGCACCGCCGCCGCCATCCCGTAAATGATGAAATCATCAACCTTGCGCTGGTCCTTGGGTTCCATCCAGTCATCGGGGTTGAACGTGCCATCCGTGCCGTCGCCGCGCGGCAGCTCGCATGCATATTGGGTGATGACCTGGGACGCATCAAACCGCGTGATCGGCCCGGCCCCGGATTGCCCGGCGATCAGACGGCGCCAGGTTTCCTCGACCCCGCAGGCCAGCGGTGTCACCATCCCCAGCCCCGTCACAACAACCCGCCGCATGCTTTGCCCTCGCGTGAACTCTTGATTGTCGCTGATACAGGCTCCGTTCTGCGCACGCAACCGAACCGCGACAGGCGGCAGCTATTCCGCCGGGGCCATCCGGTAGATCGCCTCGTTGTTCACCGACAAAAACCAGATCGCGCCGTCCGGGCCTTCCACCACCGCCCGCACACGGGCCGTTTCCGGTGCGCTGATCCGTTCCTCGGCAAAGCCGTGGTCAGGGTCAAGCCGCCCGATATAGTCGAACTTCAGGCTGCCCACGAAGGCATCCCCCGCCCAGTCCGCCACGGCAGCCCCCGAATAGAACATCAGCCCCGATGGCGCGATCGACGGGTCCCAATAGATCACCGGCTGCTCCATCCCCGGCGTTTCCGTCCCGATGCCGATCGCCTCACCATTGTAGTTTTCGCCATAGGAAATCACCGGCCAGCCGTAATTCAGCCCCTCTGACACCCGGTTCAACTCATCCCCGCCCTTGGCCCCATGCTCCACCACCCAGAACTGCCCCGATGCGTCCAGCGCCGCCCCTTGCGGATTGCGATGGCCCATCGAATAGACCCCCGGCAGCATGCCCGCCTGCGCGGTCGCAGGGCTGCCGTCGCGGTTCAGGTGAATGACCTTGCCTTCCGCGCGCATCCCGTCCTGCGCCTCCATCCCCTCAGGGCCCGTGCCGCGATCCCCGATAGTCAGGAAAATCGTGCCATCCAGCGCCTCCACCAGCCGCGATCCGAAATGCCGCCCACCACTGCCGCCGGGGGGTGCCGCAAAGACCACCTCCAGCCCTTCCAGCGCCGTGCCATCATCCGACAGCCGCGCCCGTGCCGCAGCCGTGCCCGATCCCGCCCCCTGCGGCTGCGCGAAACTCAACCAGACCTCGCGCGAGGTCGCAAAATCGCGCGGCACCATCACGTCCAGCAGGCCCCCCTGCCCGTCCAGCGCCACCTCGGGCAGCCCCGTCACCGCCTGCCGCGCAGCCCCATCCGGCGCGAACAGCGTGAGGCGCCCTTCGCGTTCCGTCACCAGAAACGATCCATCCGGCAGAAACGCCAGTCCCCAGGGCTCCACCAGCCCGTCCGCGACCTGGCTGATCTGCATCGGCCCGGCGGCGGTCTCCACAACCGTGGCCTCTGCCGCAAACGGCATCATCAGGAAAAATGTCAGGGTGTATGCGCGCATCCGATCCTCCATCTGCCCGCCCATCAAGTAATCATCCTGTCCCCGCTGGCCAGTCACATTCACGCGCATCGGTGCCAACCCGCCACCACCCTTCACCCAACGTCAGGCCCGATTGTCCCCAATATCCCGGCTTTTCTTTTCAGGCAGGTATCTTTAGGTTCGCGTGCAGGATCATGAACCAATCGATCCATTCAGGGAGACGACCAATGAAAAAACTGCTTCTGGCCTCTGCTGCCGCTGCACTGATGGCGGGCACAGCCTCTGCCGAAGAGATCAAACTCGGCCTGCTGATCGGCTTTACCGGCCCGATTGAATCGCTGACACCCGACATGGCTGCCGCCGCCGAACTCGCCGCCAAGGAAATCAGCGATTCCGGCAAACTGCTCGACGGCTCCACCATCACGATCATCCGCGCCGACAGCACCTGCACCGATGCCGCTGCCGCAACGGCGGCTGCTGAACGTCTGGTCACAGGCGACGCCGTGAAAGGCATCATCGGCGGTGATTGCTCCGGCGTGACCGGGGCCGTGCTGCAAGGTGTTGCGCGCCCAAATGGCATCGTGATGATCTCGCCATCTGCCACCTCGCCCGCGCTGACCACCGCTGAAGATGACGGCCTGTTCTTCCGCACCGCCCCGTCGGATGCGCGCGAAGGCGAAGTGATGGCCGACATCCTGATCGAAAAGGGCGTGAAGTCCATCGCGCTGACCTATACCAACAACGACTATGGCAAGGGTCTGTCCGACGCGATTGCCACCTCGTTCACCGCCCTTGGCGGCACGGTCACGATCAACGCTGCCCATGAAGACGGCAAGGCCGACTATTCGGCCGAGGTTGCAGCACTTGCTGCCGCAGGCGGTGATATCCTCGTCGTTGCAGGCTATCTGGATCAGGGCGGCAAGGGCATCATCCAGGCCTCGCTCGACTCTGGTGCATTCTCGACCTTCGGCCTGCCCGGCGGCATGATCGGCGACTCGCTGAATGCCGCAATCGGTGACGGGCTGAACGGATCCTACGGGCAGATCGCAGGATCGGATTCAGCCGGTGCGGCCACGTTCCAGACGATGGCCACGACCGCAGGCTTCAACGGCACCGGGGCCTATGCACCCGAATCCTATGATGCCGCAGCGCTGTTTGCCCTCGCCATGCAGGCCGCGAAATCGTCGAACTCCGCCGATTATGCGGGCAAGATTCTGGAAGTCGCCAACGCACCGGGCGAGAAAATCTATCCGGGCGAGTTGGCCAAGGGTCTGGAACTGCTGGCTGCCGGCACCGACATCGACTTTGAAGGCGCAACGGCGGTCGAACTGATCGGGCCGGGCGAAAGCGCCGGGCGCTACCGCCAGATCGAGGTCAAGGACGGCGTCACCGAAACCGTCGGTTTCCGTTGATCATCCGTCACGGTTGACACAAAGGCGCGGCCCGGGCACACCCCGGGCCGCTGCCAATTGAACGCATCCCCGGGCAAACGGGGGGCATCCACAGGGGAAGACGGATGATCGTCGTTGACGACCTGCATCGCCATTTCGGCGGCTTTCATGCCGTCGACGGCGCAAGCCTTGCGATTGAAACAGGCTCGATCACCGGGCTGATCGGCCCCAATGGCGCGGGCAAGACCACCCTGTTCAACGTCATCGCAGGCCGCCTGCCCCCCACATCGGGCCGTGTCCACATGGACGGCGAGGACATCACCGGCCTGCCGCCGCATGAATTGTTCGCCAAGGGCCTGTTGCGCACCTTTCAGATCGCGCATGAATTCGGCTCCATGACCGTGCGCGAAAACCTGATGATGGTGCCGGGCGGCCAGTCGGGCGAAAGCCTGCTGAACGCCTGGTTCCGCCGGGGTGCTGTCGCGGCTGAGGAAAAACGCATCCGCGAAAAGGCGGATGAAGTGCTGGATTTCCTGACCATCTCGCATCTGGCTGACCAGAAGGCCTCCCAGATTTCCGGCGGGCAGAAAAAGCTGCTCGAACTCGGCCGCACCATGATGGTCGATGCCAAGATCGTCTTTCTGGACGAGGTGGGCGCCGGCGTGAACCGCACGCTCTTGAACACCATCGGCGATGCCATCATCCGCCTGAACAAGGAACGCGGCTACACCTTCTGCGTGATCGAGCATGACATGGATTTCATCTCTCGCCTCTGCAACCCCGTGATCTGCATGGCCGAGGGCAAGGTGCTGGCCACGGGAACGGCGGACGAGGTCAAGAACGACGAACGCGTGATCGAGGCCTATCTGGGTACGGGGCTGAAGAACAAGGTGGTGGCCGGATGACACTGGGTAAAGTCGTTCTTTTCGCCAGCATCCCGATACTCGCAGGTGCGGTTTATCTATACATGCAAAGTGGCCCTGACCGCGCTGACATCGTCGCGTTAGGACAAGCACATTTCGATCAGGCCGTAACAGCACTTCAATCGCCCGAGCAACGCAATGCCCTGCAGGGCACGACATGCAGTATGCTCCCATCGCAGGACGGGCAGTATGGTTTGTGGTTCGTAGATTGTGAATTTGTAACCGCATGCGGCCAACAGACATGGATCAGAGTTGCCGTGACAGATGACGAGGCACCAAAGTTTGCTGGCGGCGGCCGCCTTGAGGAACGCATAGCGGAAGCATGTCCCGCCGAGGGAGGTTGAGATGGCTGACCCCTACCT
>JAAFHS010000275.1 GCA_013298485.1 Rhodobacterales bacterium | reverse complement strand
ACCGCATAACCATCGACGTAGATGCTGAGCTTGCCCCGCGCGTTGAGGAAGCAGTCCGGAAGCTGATCGCCGAGCTTCTTGACCGCGGTCAAGGTGGCCCAGAGTGACGACCCCGTGTCTTGACCGCGGTCAAGACATCAAGAGCAACGAGCAGAAAACGAAAGGAGGACCGGCTAGAAAAGGAAAGACCCCCCGAAAGCGATGCTTCCGAAGGGCCTCAATCAGTCTCGACACCTGATTGATATCCCCAAAACGAATCGATTTCAACACCGCTCGCGGTGAACGGGGAAGCTTTTTCTTCCGACGCACCATGAAACATGCATCCAGAACACCAACCGCCCTGGCGGAACGAGTAACTATCCCCCGCCCTAACCCGTATGAACTTCTAGGCCCTGTTCGCATACTGAGGAAGGAACTTGGCCTCACCACCAATGACTTCGCCGTCCTCACCGCTCTTATCAGCTACCTGCCCCGCGAAAAGCGCAGCACCTCAAACAACCACACTGACCTGACTGTCGTGTTCCCATCAAACGCGTCATTGTGCGAGCGAGTCAACGGAATCGATGAAAGAACGCTGCGGCGAAGCTTGGGCCGCCTTGCCGCAGCAGAGCTGATCGAGCGAAAGAACTCGGCCAATGGCAAACGCTTCCCGCTCCGCTACGGAGGCGTTATCCGAGACGCGTTCGGAATCGACCTGAAACCGCTGATCGAGAACTACGACGCGTTGGCGACCAGAGCATCAAAGCTCGCGGAAGAGCATGAACGCTTGCGTTCCCTTAAGGCAGAGGCACTGGCGCTACGCGCATCGCTTCTTCACAAGGAGCACGTCGATGAAACACGACTGTCAACCCTCGGGACAATCAGGAACATCCTACGGCGAGCGACTCTTTCTGCTGACGCTGTCTTACAAATCATCGCCGGTCTCCGAGAGCTCGGTGCGAATGACCAAAAAAGCTACGGAGAGAGCCTCGGCTCAGCAAAAGCTGTCGACGACCACCAACCTGACTCCTTTTCCAACAAGTTGTCCGCCAGAAACGGTCAAAATGTCCGGCACATAGAGTCCATAAAAAGAGATTTTAAGAAGATACCAAACCCGTCAGCGCCGATCAACGACGACAAACAAACATCAGGACCATCCATAAACCGAGACCCGGGAACAATGGTCTGGGAAGACTTCACACACGTCGCTGGCTTTTTTCCCGAAGCGCCAAGAACCGGAGAAGCTCTAACCCGCATTCTCTTCGACCTAGGTAGATTGCTTAGAATACGCCAAGAAAACCTGACGCGTGGCCTACAGCAAGCAGGCGCAGGAAAGCTTCTTCTCATCTTCGATTACCTGATCGCTCGAGCAGACGCGATCAAACGGCCTGACGCATATTTCGAGAAGATCCTGCGAACATAGAACATGCGACACGCTAGTCTTGACCGCGGTCAAGATTAGCCAAAAGAGGGAAAGGACTGAGGGTTGACGGGTGACGGGAAGTGAGATCGGGAGAGTGGCTTCCGGCGCCCGTCGTGGAGAAAATCTGATGACGAAAGCTGTCCAGAAAATCACCCTGTCCCCCTCGCGGGATATTCCCTTCGACAAGCTCGTGCTGAGCCAGTCCAACGTGCGGCGCATCAATGCAGGCGTCTCAGTTGATGAACTGGCCGAAGATATTGCGCGTCGCGGCCTGCTGCAGGGCTTGAACGTGCGGCCCTTGCTGGATGAGGCTGGCGTCGAAACCGACAAGTTTGAGATCCCGGCCGGCGGTCGGCGCTTCCAAGCGTTGTCTCTGCTGGTGAAGCAGAAGCGGCTGGCGAAAACCGCGCCGATCCCCTGCATCGTGCGGGATGCCGCTTCAGACATTCTTGCTGAAGACGACTCGCTGGCGGAGAACATGCAGCGCGTTGCCCTGCACCCGCTTGATCAGTTCCGCGCCTTTCATGCTTTGCGCGAGAAGGGTCAGGGCGAAGAAGCGATCGCGGCAGCCTTCTTCGTCACGCCGCAGATCGTGAAGCAGCGCCTGAAGCTCGCGTCCGTTGCCCCTGCCCTGCTCGAGGTCTATGCCGAGGATGGCATGACGCTCGAACAGCTGATGGCCTTCACGGTGAGCGCTGATCATGCGCGTCAGGTGCAGGTCTGGGAGGCTGTGAAAAACTCGTGGAACAAGGAACCCTATTCCATCCGCCGCATGCTGACGGAAACTTCGGTACGGGCCTCTGATCGCCATGCTGTCTTTGTTGGCGTTGATGCTTATGAGGCGGCGGGCGGTACCGTCTCGCGGGATCTCTTCCAGGGCGATGACGGTGGCTGGCTCGAAGACCCTGCCCTTCTCGACCGACTCGTGGCGGAGAAGCTTCAGGTCGAGGCCGAGATGCTTGCCGCCGAGGGCTGGAAGTGGATCGAGGTCGCGACCGACCTGCCCTATGGCTACAGCCACGGTCTGCGGCGTCTGGCCGGTGATCCGGCACCGATGACCGACGCGGAAAGCGCTGCCCATGCGGCGCTGCTCGCCGAGTATCGTGGGCTGGAGGAGGAATACTCCGGTCAGGACGAATACCCCGAGGAGATCGATGCGCGGATCGGTCAGCTCGAGGCGGCAATGGAAGCACTCGAGGCGCGTCCGCTGGTGTTCGATCCGGCCGAGGTTGCGCGCGCGGGCGTCTTCATGACGCTGGATCGGGATGGCAGCCTTGCTGTCTATCGCGGCTATGTCCGGCCCGAGGACGAGCCGCGTGAGGAGACCGTGGTCCAGGATCTCGATGGCTTGGATGCCATGGGGCAGGGGGCCGATGCCGCGGGTCCCGGCTGGCAGCCCTCGGCGATCTCCGGGGTCGGTACCGTCATCACCTCGGGTGGTCAGCCGCTCGGCGCGGACATCTCCGAGGATGAGGACGACGGCGCGCTAAAGCCGTTGCCTGAGCGCCTGCTTATGGAGCTGACCGCTCACCGCACCCTGGCATTGCGTGAGGCAATCGGGCGCTCGCCCGATGTCGCGCTGACACTTCTGCTCCTGAAACTCGTCACCGACACCTTCCGCACCTCGGGTGCCTCAGGCAGTTGCGTTGAGGTTTCTGTGCGCCACGTCTACATGGCGGCGCAGTCTGCTGAACTGAAGGACAGCACGGTCGCAAAGTCGGTGGACGCGCGTCACGCAGCCTGGGAGGAAGACTTGCCGCTTGGCGATGATGCGGCACTCTGGGATTACCTTACTGTGCTTGACCAAGGCAGCCGTCTCGCCCTGCTGGCCCATTGCCTCAGCTTCGGCATCAACGCGCTGCATGAGAAGGTGAACCCCTACGGCGCGGGTATCACTTCGGGCGGTCTGACCCGGCGCATGGCGCAGGCCGATCTCGTGTCGCAGGCAGTCGATCTCGACATGGTCGAGGCAGGCTGGGAGCCGACAGTGGACAGCTACCTCAACCGCGTGCCCAAGGCACGGATCCTTGAGGCCGTGCGCAAGGCGAAGGGCGAGGGCACAGCGCAGTTGCTCGATCATCTGAAGAAGGGCGAGATGGCCGTCGAGGCAGAGCGCCTGCTGAAAGGCTCTCGCTGGCTACCGGAAGTTCTGCGGCGGTCTGACTTGGTTGCGCTGGCCAGCGAGGAAATCGCAGAAGGGCAGGGGGATGACGCTGTTCAGCTTGAAGAGATCGAGCTGCCAGCCTTCCTGACGACCGATCTGCCTGAAGGTGTCGCGGCGATGATGGCTGCTGAATGATCTGAGCCATCCGAGGGCGGGGAATCCCGCCCTCAATTCACATATAACACAACAATATCAATATGATGAATGCGAAAGCTCGCATTCGAAGTGAGGAACCATGTCTGCACCGACTATCATCGACACAGCACCCTTAGGGGCGCTTATTCGCTACACCGACGGCAGCCCCAAACCGCCCGCGCGCTTTACAAAAAAGCTGGCGGCGTGGGAACGCTCCAACGGCCTCGGCCGTCTTGTGAAGAAGGAACCGCCACGGTCGTATCCGACCTGGACGGCCCCGGCATCTTTCACGCTTCACGAGGGCAATTTCTCGTCCAATGGGGTCATTCTTGTCACCATCATGCGCAGCCATTCCGCAGATAGCGCGCTTGTTTTTGAGGTGGCCGAAGAACCACAAGCCGGGCAGGTGCGTGTTCTGCTGGATTTCGGCGGCAACACCGAGTTGCTCCATCTGGCAGAGTCCATCACCGCGGCCGAACTTTGGATTGCGCGGGAGGGCTACCGCAACGCCAGTCTCGAGATCGTCGGCACCGAGGACGGCGATAGGGCAGGGGGCGCGGACCTGGCCGCCTGAGCCCTGACAATGCGTGAGGGGCCTGCTCACTGGCGGGCCTCTCACCAATCCCAACCTCGTCCCGCGATGCTGCGGGGCGCCAAAAGGTCCATCCCCAAAGACGAAGGTCTTCAACCAA
>JAAFHS010000273.1 GCA_013298485.1 Rhodobacterales bacterium | reverse complement strand
GTTCTGGGGTTTGCGGGCGGGATGGCGGGGGCGGTCGTGCTGTCTTTGATGTTTGCGTTTCTGACGCAGGGGTTGCTGGCCAATCAGGTGGCCTGCGGGCTTGCGCTGACACTGTTCGGGCTGGGGCTGAGTGCGCTGTTGGGGCAAGGGTATGTGGGGATCAAGCCGCCTGCGACGGGGGTGGTGCCGTTCGGGGCGCTGGCGGAACTTCCGGTGCTGGGGCGGATCGTGTTCGGGCATGACTGGGTGGTCTATCTGTCGATTGCGATGATCGCAGGCGTTTGGGCCGTGCTGAAATATTCCCGCGCGGGGCTGATCCTGCGGGCGGTGGGTGAAAGTGCGGAGGCGGCGCATGCCCTGGGGTACAAGGTGGTGCGCATCCGGGTGATGGCGATCATGTTCGGGGGGGCGATGGCGGGCCTGGGCGGGGCCTACATCAGCCTTGTGCGCGTGCCGCAATGGACGGATGGGATCACAGCGGGCGCGGGGTGGATTGCGCTGGCGATTGTGGTTTTTGCAAGCTGGAAGCCATGGCGCATCCTGATCGGTGCCTATCTTTTCGGCGGGATCACCGTCCTGCAGTTGAATCTGCAGGCAGCGGGGGTGCCCATTCCTGTCGAATACTTGTCGATGTCGCCATATCTGATAACCATCCTTGTGCTGGTCATCATGTCATCAGGGCGTGGGCGCGCGGCACTTGCCGCCCCTGCCGCCTTGGGCCAAACATTCCATGCCTCACGCTGAGGCCAAACACGGGCCTGCCACGGGCCCACACCAAGGGGAGACGACGGATATGCAACGCAGAACGATCCTGAAGGGCGGGGCCGCGATGGGCCTCACGCTGGCGGCAGGGATGCCGGCCTTTGCGCAGGATGGGCCGCTGAAGGTGGGCTTCATTTATGTGGGGCCGATTGGCGATGGCGGCTGGACGTTCCAGCACGATCAGGGCCGTCTGGCGGTGGAAGAGGCGTTTGGCGACAAGGTTGAAACCGTGTTCCAGGAATCGGTGCCCGAGGGTGCGGATGCGGTGCGCGTTCTGACGCAGATGGCGCTGTCGGGTTGCGGGCTGATCTTCACGACATCATTCGGTTATATGGACCAGACGGTGGAAGTGGCGGCGAAATTCCCCGATATCAAGTTTGAACATGCGACGGGGTATAAGCAGGCGCCGAACCTTGCCACGTACGATGCGCGTTTCTATGAAGGGCGCGCGGTGCTGGGGCATATTGCGGGCAAGATGACGAAGTCGAACAAGATCGGCTACATCGCGTCCTTCCCGATTCCGGAAGTGATCCAAGGGATCAATTCAAGCTTCCTGCATGCGCGCAAAGTGAACCCTGCGGTCGAGATGAGCGTGGTCTGGGCCTATACCTGGTTTGATCCGGCGAAAGAGGCGGATGCGGCCAAGGCGCTGATTGAACAGGGCGTGGATGTGATCCTGCAGCACACGGATTCGACGGCGCCGCTGGCCGAAGCGGCCAAGACGCCGGGCGTGATCGGGTTCGGGCAGGCCTCGGACATGGCGGCGTTTTCGCCAAGCCCGCGTGTGTCGGCGATCATCGATAACTGGGGGCCGTATTACATCAAGCGCGTGCAGGCGGTGCTGGACGGCACTTGGGCATCGGGCCACACCTGGGGCGGCATGAAAGAGGGCGAAGTGGTGATGGGTGCGATCACGGAAACCGTCCCTGCAGAGGTGAAGGCGGAAGCCGAAGGCATGATCGCGGCGATTACGGCGGGCACGTATCACCCGTTCACGGGGCCGATCAACAAGCAGGACGGGTCGGTGTTCCTGGCGGAGGGCGAGGTTGCGACGGATGAGCAACTGGTGGGCATGAACTTCTATCTGGAAGGCATGGTCGGCGATATTCCGAGCTGAACCCGAAGAAGCGGGGGCCAGCCCCCGCACCCCCGGGATAGTTAAGAACAGAGGAAGGGGCATGGGTGCTGTGCCCCTTTTCCAATTGAGGATGTGTGATGGACGTGGATTTTCTGATTGTCGGGGGCGGGATCGCGGGGGTTTCGGCGGCGGCGGCGCTGGTGCCACTGGGCTCCGTTGTGCTGGTGGAGCAGGAGGCGGTGCTGGGGCATCATGCGTCGAGCCGGTCAGCCGCACTCTATGAGCCGCATTACGGGGCACCGGCGGTGGTGGGTTTGAGCCTGGCCAGCGGGGACGCGCTGCGGGCCCTGCCGGGTGTCTTGAGCCCGCGCGGGGTGATGATGGTGGCGCGTGCGGATCAGGGGGATGTCTTCCGGCATGATGCGGCGAAGATGGCGCTGCACACAGTCTCTTTCGCGGCGGCGCAGGCGGTGGTGCCGATTTTGAACCCCGAGACGGTGGCGCATGTGGCGGTCGCAGATGATGCCCAGGACATTGATACCGATCTGCTGCTGCAAGGCTATGCGAAGGCTGCGCGGGCCGGGGGGGCGCAGATATGGACGGGGGCGGCGGTCACGGCGATTGCGCGGGATGGGGCGGGTTGGCAAGTGATGACCGCCAAAGGCGATATCCGGGCGCGCGTGATCGTGAACGCGGCGGGGCCTTGGGTGGACGCAGTGGCGAGGATGGCGGGGGTGCGACCCCTGGGGTTCACGCCGATGCGGCGGTCAATGGCGCGGCTGCCTGCCCCGGGTGGGCATGATGTCAGCGGCTGGCCGATGATCTTTGGGGCGGGCGAGACGTGGTATGCCAAACCCGATGCAGGCGCGCTGATCGTCTCGCCGGCCGAGGAAGACCCGATGGCGCCGCATGATGCGTTTGCCGATGACATGGTGCTGGCCGAAGGCCTCGCGCGGTACGAGGAGATGGTGACGGAGCCTGTGACGCGGCTGTTGTCGAACTGGGCGGGCCTCAGGACATTTTCGCCGGACAGGGTGCTGGTGATCGGGCGGGATATGCGAGAGCCGTCATTCGTCTGGCTGGCAGGACAGGGGGGATACGGGTTCCAGTCGGCCCCGGCGGCGGCGGCCTTGCTGGGTGATCTCATGGCCGGGCGCGATCCGGCGGTGCCGCGCGATCTGGTCGCGGCATTGTCACCGGCGCGTTTCGGATAGGCGGTGGATTCGGACGTGACACGAGCCGCATCTTGCGTCAGGATTTGGCACATGCGCCATATCATGATTGCCCTTACCCTGTTGCTGGCCGCCTGTGGCGGACGAAATACCGATCTCACCCGCAGCGATGCGCAGGTATCGGCCAACGTGTCGGACGTGCGCTTTGGCGATGCCAAGCCGCATGCCTGGACAGGCCGCGCGCCGGATCGCTATGCGGTACACGGCACCGATGCGGCGCGGTTTCAGACAAGCCTTGACTGGGCGACGGCGCGCGCCAACGGGGTGAGTTTCGCCTTCATCAAGGCGACGGAGGGCGGCGATCTGGTCGATCCGATGTTCAAGGCGCATTGGGCGGCGGCGCGTGCGGCAGGCGTGCGGCGTGGGGCCTATCATTTCTGGTATCACTGCCGCCCCGGGATCGAACAGGCGCGCTGGTTCATCCGGAATGTGCCACGCGGCGCGGGCGATCTCCCCCCGGTGTTGGATATCGAATGGACACCGACATCACCCACCTGCACACGGCGCACGCCAGGGCCGGAACTGCGGCGCGAAACGGAAGCCTTCATGGACGCGATTGAGCGGCATTACGGACAGCGGCCGATCGTCTATGTCTCACCCGATATCTACCGCGATGCCGAATTGTGGCGGCTACGCGGGGCGGAGTTTTGGCTGCGGTCTGTGGCGGGGCATCCGGATGAGGTGTATCCGGGGCAGGCCTGGACCTTCTGGCAGTATTCCAGCACGGCGATCATTCCCGGCATCACGGGGGCTGCGGATGCCAATGCCTTTGCAGGATCAGAGGCGGATTGGGCGGCCTGGCTTGCGCGACGGGTGCAGTGATTAAAGCGTTTTGTGTTTGATCAGGTTCCCCTGATGAAACGACAAATGTAACATAATCAGCGTCTTGCATGTCTTGAATCGCGTTCAATCTGGCTCAGATTGAACATGATCCGTTCTAGCCGTCGATCCTGATGCGGGCATTGGTCGGATCAAACGGGCTGTCTTCGGTGACAACGGCATCCCACAGCTGGCGGTTCATCCTGACCTGCAGTTTCGTGCCGGGCATGGCCAGATCGGGGCGGACATAGCCCATGCCGATCTGTTTGCCGAAGGCGACCGAATAGCCACCGGAGGTGAGGCGACCCACCTTGGTCTCGCCATGATACAGCGCCTCTTTGCCCCAGGGGTCGGTGTCAGCGGGGCCATCGATCAGGACGGTCACGCATTTTGACCGGATGCCGGTGGCGAGCATGGCGGCCTTGCCCTGGAAATCCTTGGACAGATCAACGAAGCGGTCAAGGGCGGCCTCAAGCGGGGTGGCGTCGCGGCCAAGTTCATTTC
>JAAFHS010000274.1 GCA_013298485.1 Rhodobacterales bacterium | reverse complement strand
GTTGCTGGAGGAAACGGGCTTGCGGGCCTGAAAATTGACGGCTGTCAATTTCCAACTTTATCCAATGAAATCAACGCTCCGAGGCGGAGATTTCGGGCTGTTTTAACCTTTTGTTAACTTTCTTGCTCTGGTCCTGGGGCAGCCCCCCACCCCATCCCTCCCCCACAATTGGGGGGAGGGAGGTGCATATCTTGCAACGGCAGGCGTGGTGTGATGACGGATAGGCAAAGTGCCTCCCTCCCCCCCCGCTGTGGGGGCGGGTTGGGGTGGGGGGGCTGATGTGCCTTACTCCGCCGCCACCCGGCGTGGTTTCAGCATGTCTTTCAGATAGCGCCCGGTATGGCTGCGGTCGTTCTTTGCCACCTCTTCCGGCGTGCCCACGGCCACGATCTCACCCCCGCCATCGCCGCCTTCGGGGCCGATGTCGATGATCCAGTCGGCGGTTTTGACGACATCGAGGTTGTGTTCGATCACCACCACCGTATTGCCCTGCTCTACCAGCTCGTGCAGGACTTCCAGCAGTTTGCGCACATCCTCGAAATGCAGGCCCGTGGTCGGTTCGTCGAGGATGTAAAGAGTGCGGCCCGTGGCGCGGCGCGACAGCTCCTTGGACAGTTTCACGCGCTGCGCCTCGCCCCCCGACAGGGTCGTCGCCTGTTGCCCCACCTTGATATAGCCAAGCCCCACGCGGCACAGCGCATCCATCTTTTCGCGGATCGACGGGACGGCGGCAAAGAAGCCTTGCGCATCTTCACATGTCATCTCAAGAACGTCTGATATACTTTTGTTCTTGAATTTGATTTCCAGAGTCTCGCGATTGTACCGCGCGCCCTTGCAGGTCTCGCAGGTCACATAGACATCGGGCAGAAAGTGCATCTCGATCTTGATGACGCCGTCGCCCTGGCACGCCTCGCACCGCCCGCCCTTGACGTTGAACGAAAACCGCCCCGGCCCGTATCCGCGCGCCTTGGATTCGGGCAGGCCCGCGAACCAGTCGCGGATGGGCGTGAAAGCGCCGGTATAGGTCGCGGGGTTCGACCGCGGCGTGCGCCCGATGGCGCGCTGGTCGATGTCGATGACCTTGTCCAGATGTTCGAAACCCTTGATCGTCTCGCAGGGCGCAGGCGTTTCATGCGCGCCGTTCAGGCGCATTGCGGCAGTCTTGTAAAGCGTCTCGATCGTCAGAGTCGATTTGCCGCCCCCCGACACGCCCGTCACGCACAGAAACAATCCCAGCGGAAAATCGGCGGTGACGTTTTTCAGGTTGTTGCCCGTGGCCCCCACCACCGACAGTTTCTTGCCACTGCCCTTGCGGCGGTTTTTGGAGAAGGGAATCGCGCGCTGGCCTGACAGATAAAGGCCCGTCATGCTGCTCGGGTCCGCCTCCACCTCAGCCGGCGTGCCGTGGCTGACGACTTCGCCGCCATGCACCCCGGCACCCGGCCCCATGTCAAAGACATAGTCGGCCTCGCGGATCGCATCCTCATCATGTTCCACGACCAGCACGGTATTGCCCGCATCGCGCAGGTTTTTCAGCGTGGTGAGCAGGCGGTCATTGTCGCGCTGGTGCAGGCCGATGCTAGGTTCATCCAGCACATAAAGCACGCCCGTCAGCCCCGATCCGATCTGGGAGGCCAGACGGATCCGCTGCGATTCGCCGCCCGACAGGGTGCCTGCATTCCGGCTCATCGTCAGGTATTCAAGGCCCACATTGTTCAGAAACCCCAGCCGTTCGCGGATTTCCTTCAGGATGGCCTTGGCGATTTCGTTTTTCTGCGCGCCAAGGCTGTCGGGCACGGTGCTGATCCAGGCATAAGCCTCTTTGATCGACATCTGCACCACATGGCCGACATGCAGCCCTGCGATCTTGACGGCCAGCGCCTCGGGCCGCAGGCGGAAGCCTTCGCAGGCCCCGCAGGCGCGGTTGTTCTGAAACCGCTCCATATCCTCGCGGCTCCAGGCACTGTCGGTTTCGCGGTAGCGGCGTTCCATGTTGGGCACGATGCCTTCGAACACGCGGCTCACCTCATAGACGCGGCCGCCCTCATCATAGCGGAACTTGATCTCTTCCTTGCCTGACCCGTGCAGGAACAATTGCTGCACGAAGGCGGGCAGATCTTTCCACTTGGTCTTGGGATCGAATTCATAATGCTTGGCCAGCGCGGTGACCGTCTGCGTGAAATAGGGCGACTTGGTTTTGGCCCAGGGGGCGATGGCCCCTTGCAGCAGGGACAGGCCCTGATCCGGCACGATCAGGCGTTCGTCAAAGAACAATTCCACCCCCAGACCATCGCAGACAGGGCAGGCCCCGAAGGGCGCGTTGAACGAAAACAGGCGGGGCTCAATCTCGGCGATGGTAAAGCCGGACACGGGGCAGGCAAATTTTTCGGAATAGGTGATGCGCTGCGCCTCGGTGCCCTCGGGGGCATCGGCGATTTCGATCACGGCAATGCCATCGGCAAGGTTCAGGGCGGTGCGGAAACTGTCGGCAAGGCGGGTTTCCAGGCCTTCCTTCACCACGATCCGGTCGACCACCACGTCAATGTTATGGCGGAACTTCTTGTCGAGGGTTGGGGGTTCGTCGAGATCGTAAAACGTGCCGTTGACCTTGACGCGCTGAAAGCCCTGCTTGCGCAGATCGAGGAATTCCTTGCGGTATTCGCCTTTGCGGTCGCGGATGATCGGGGCCAGCAGATAGGCGCGGGTACCTTCGGTCATCGCCATCACGGCATCGACCATATCCTGCACCTGCATCGCGGTGATGGGCAGGCCGGTCGTGGGGGAATAGGGCGTGCCGACGCGGGCAAACAGCAGGCGGAGGTAGTCGTAAATCTCGGTCACCGTACCAACGGTGGAGCGGGGGTTTTTCGAGGTGGTCTTCTGTTCGATGGAAATGGCGGGGGACAGGCCCGAGATATGATCGACATCGGGTTTCCCCATCATATCGAGGAACTGCCGGGCATAGGCCGACAGGCTTTCCACATACCGCCGCTGGCCTTCGGCATAGATCGTATCAAAGGCGAGGGATGATTTGCCGGACCCGGACAGCCCGGTGATGACCACCAGCTGATCGCGCGGGATGCTGACATCCACGTTCTTCAGATTATGCTCGCGGGCACCCCGCACTTCGATGAACTTCTGCTCAGCCATGACCCACCCCCGACAACAGCGCCAGAGATAGGGCATACGCCGCGAGTCTCCAATCGGAAAATGTGAACGAAGTGTGAACTCAGGTGGGATTTCGCGCGCGGCGGCGTGATTGCAAGGCATGGACGGCTATGCCTGCGAGGCAAAAGGGCAGAATGAAGGCGAGCGTGGCCCCGGCATCGCCGCGCGACAGCGCCCAGGCAAGGAGCGGGGTGCCGGTGACGGTGCCGAGATTGCCCATCTGGGCAAGCGCGCCTGCGGCCATGGCGCGGTCATCGGGGGCGGGGTTCAACTGCGCGATGGCGGCGAAGGACGCGCCCTGCACAAGGCCGTAGCCACCTGACAGTGACAGGGCGGATGCGGCCATCAGCGGGCCATCGCCCCAGGTGATCCAGAGGGCTGTGGCGGCGAGGGCGGCCAAGGCAAAGCCCAGCTGCACGGTGTGCACGGCACTGAGATAGCGCAGGATGACGACGCCGAGGGTCAAAGAGACGATGATCGCGGCAAGCGGCATCCAGAAGGCGACAAGGGCGCGCTGCGGGGCGGGGATTTCGGGGGTCAGCAGCGTCAGCAGGGCGACGAAGGTGATGGTATAGCAGAAGAACCCGAGTGCCGGGGTGGCGATGCGAGGGCTGGCATAGATCGTGGCATGCCGGGCGATCCAGCCGCCCTGCCCGGTGCGGGGTTGCGGCGCATCACGCGGCAGCAACCCACACAGGATGCCGGCGCAGACGGCCATCCAGGCGGCATGGCCGATGAACACTGCGCCGATCCCCTGCATGGCGACAAGGCCCGGCACAATGGCCGCCAGCCCGGCGAAACTGAGGCCAAAGAAACTGCCCCAGAGCGCCATGACCAGGCCCAAAGTCCCCGGCGTCGCTGCCCGTGCCATCAGCACCGGGCCTGCCACGACAATCGCCAGATGCGAGGCCCCTTCGACGATGCGCAGGCCCATCATCATGGGATAAGGCGGCAGCATCGCCTCTGCCGCACTGGCAAGGGCGGCCACGCACAGCGCCAGAACCATCGCCCGGCGCACGCCCAAGGGCCCCACCAGCAACCCCGCCACGGTGCCGAAGATCAGGCCCACCAGCCCCACGATGCTGACCATCCAACCCATCGCGACCGGGCTGTGACCAGCATAAAACGCCGACAGATCATCGAACAGGATGGAAATCTTGCCGAATTGCGCGGCAGCCCCGAGGCCTGCGCAAAACACCGCGAGGACGAGGATCACCCTCACAGCCT
>JAAFHS010000272.1 GCA_013298485.1 Rhodobacterales bacterium | reverse complement strand
GGTGCGTTCAACCAGAGATCACTTCTGGGGTTCGAACCACGAGGCGAGGCCCGCCTGCAGACGCTCGGCCGCCGCTTCGGGCGTCTCGGTGCCCTTGATGACGTTGGCGCTTGCGTTCCAGGTTTCGTTTTCCAGGTTCGGCGTGCCGCGCGACAGGATCTGGTAGGTGGACCGGATCGTCGACTGGCACTTGCCGCGCCAGGACACGAATTCCTGCGCCAGCGGGTCGGCCATTTCCACGGGCGTGGAGTTCAGGCTGAAGAATCCGGGCAGCGCGTTGGCATACATGGTCGCAAACTCTGCCGAACCGACCCATTCCAGAAATGCCTTCGCGGCCTCGGGGTGCGCTGTTTTCGCGTTCATGCCGATGCCGATATCGGTGTGATCGCTGATATAGCAGGTATCGCCTGCGGCCCGCACGGGCGGCGGGAAGGCCCCCATCTTGAACCCGGCCTGCGTGTTGAAGCCCGAGATTTCCCATGATCCCGCAGGATAGATCGCCGCACGGCCAAGGGTGAACAGGTTCTGGCTGTCAGGGTATGTCTGTGCCTCGAACCCGTCGCCCAGATAATCCTTCCAGCGCGCGAGCGTCGCAAAGGGTGCGACCCAGTCCGCATCGGTCAGTTTCTGGGTGCCCGCGATCAGGGCCAGCCGCCCCTCTTCACCCTTCCAGTAGTTCGGGCCGACGTTGTTATAGCCCATGGTGGCCGCTTCCCACTGGTCATTGGTGCCCATGGCCATCGGGATATAGGTGCCATCCGCCTTGATCGCGTCGAGGACGGCAAAGAATTCATCTTCGGTCTTCGGCTCGGTCAGGCCGAGCGCGGCAAAGGCATCGGCGTTGTAGATGAAGCCGTGGATCACGGATGCCATTGGCACGCAGAAGGTGGCGGATGCATCATCGGTCTGCCAGGCGGATTTCGCAACGGGCGAGAAGTTGGCCATCGCGGCCAGCCCCGACAGATCGGCCAGATAGCCACCATCATAAAGTGCCAGCGAGGCATCGAAGGGGCGGCAGGTGATCAGATCGCCTGCTGTGCCCGCCTCCAGCTTGCTGTTCAGGGCGGCGTTGTATTCGGTCGGCGCGGATGGCGCGAACACCACCTTGATGCCGGGATTCTCCGCTTCGAACGCGGGGATGATCTGATCCTGCCAGATGGCAAGATCGTCGTTGCGCCAGCTCTCGATCGTCAGTGTCACATCTTCGGCCATGGCCGTCGATGCGAATGTCGTGGTCAGCAGCAGGGCCGTCAATCTGGTCTTCATTGTCAGTCTCCCATGGTTGGTCGTGATCCGGCGTTAATCGCCGTTTGTCGTGCAGCGCGCCAAGGCGGCGCGCAGGTTCTGATCGGTATCATTCAGCATCGCATGCGCCCTGTCCATATCCAGACCCAGCGCCAGCAGGACGGCATGTTTCACCCGGCCTTCCGCTGCGTCAAGGGCGCGGTGCGCCGCAGCCGCGGGCACATCGGCGATACTGGCCACCATGCCCATCGCACGGCTGCGCAATTTGGTATTATCGGCGACGACGCCCACCATCATGCCGTCATGCACCTGCCCCAGACGGATGCCCGCAAGGGTGGAGATCATGTTGAGTGCGGCCTTCTGTGCGGTCCCCGCCCCCATGCGGGTGGAGCCTGCAATCACCTCGGGCGGGGTGGCAAGTGCTATCGCAACATCGGCGTGGGCAAAGATCGCGGCCCCCTGGTTATTCGCAATCGCGATGACCCGCGCACCATTCGCTTGCGCGGCCTGCGCGACCGCCACGGCAAAGGGCGTGGCCCCGGATGCGGTCACGGCGATCACCGCATCGCCCGCGCCAATGCCCGCCGCCGCCCGCATACCGGCCTCGGCATCATCCTCGGTATCGCCCGGCATCCGGGCATCGACGGGCAGACCACCGGCCATCAACAGATGAATGCGCGCGGGATCGATGCCATAGGTGCCGTGCAGTTCCAGCCCGTCGGCGCAGGCCATCAGGGCCGATGATCCGGCCCCGGCATAATGCAGATGGCCGCCTGCGTGCAATGCATCGGCCACGATGCCTGCGGCGCGGTCGATGGCGGGGATCGCGGGAGTGATGGCGGCAAGGGCCGCCTGCTGCTGATCCAGAATATGGCGCAGGACCACAGCGCCGGGCAGGGCATCAAGGCCCGTCGCCGCGGCATGTCGCTGTTCGGTCACCGGTGTGGCCATCCGAATCCCCCCCTGAGGTCAAGAAATACCATTTAGATACCTTTTGTCCATAGCCTTGCTGAAACAGGGATAAATGGCTTTATTTCCAGTTATAGGCATTATAAAGGTATTGCATGGCAGGCGAACCCACAGCGCGGATCGGGATTGATGGCGGCGGCACATCCTGCCGTGCCGCCCTTGTGTTGGGCGACCGGCGGGTCGATGTGACGGGCGGTGCGGCCAATGTGAACACCGACTTCGATGCCGCGATGGCCATGATCCGCGATCTGCTGGCGCGCCTTGCGGCGCAGGCAGGCATTGCCCCCGAAACGCTGCGCGATCTGCCCGGCCATTTCGGCCTTGCTGGCGTGATGTCGCCCGACATGGGCCATGCCGTGACCGCTGCGCTGGACCTGCCGCAGGTAACCGTGACGGACGATCACCCGACCACCATCGTGGGGGCGCTGGGGGATGCGGACGGGGCGGTGGCGGCCATCGGCACGGGATCATTCCTCGGGCGGCAGCGCCATGGCCAGACGCGCAGCATCGGCGGCTGGGGCTACCGGATCGGGGATCAGGCCTCGGGTGCCTGGCTGGGGCGGCGGGCGTTGGAGCATCTGTTGCTGGTACAGGATGGCGTCGCCCCGGACGGCCCCCTGATGCGCGCCCTTGCCACGCATGATTTCGGGGCAGGCGGGATCAGCGGGTTTTCATTTCGCGCAAGCCCTGCCGATTATGCCCGCTTTGCCCCCATTATTGTGGCCAGCGATGATCCCTTTGCGATCAGCCTGATGCAGGACGGGGCCGCCTATATCCGCGCGGGGCTGACGGCCCTTGGCTGGCAACGGGACGAAGCGCTGTGCCTGACGGGCGGCCTCGGGCCTGCCTATGCACCGTATCTGGGCGTGACCGTAACACCTGCCAAGGGCACCGCCCTGGATGGCGCATTGATCCTTGCGGGGCGGCGATGATGATTGCCGAATACCTGCGCCCCGAACGCTGGCTGAACCCCGCCGCAGGGCCTCTTTATGTGCAACTGCGCAAGCGGATCGAGGCCGCGATTGCGACCGGTCTGCTGCCCCCTGAATCCGCCCTGCCGCCGGAGCGTGAGATTGCGACGGTCACCGAGTTGTCGCGCGTCACGGTGCGCAAGGCGATGTCGGAACTGGCCGAACAGGGCATTGTGGTGCAGCGGCAGGGGCATGGGTCGTTCGTGGCCCCGCGCAAGGCACGGGTCGAACAACCGCTGTCGCAGCTGACCTCGTTCACCGAGGATATGGCGCTGCGCGGGATGAAGGCCGCGTCACAATGGCTGGAACGCGGGTTGTTTCTGCCGAATGCGGACGAGGTTGCGATCTTGGGTCTTGGCCCGCGCGATCAGGTGGCACGCCTGGCGCGGCTGCGCACCGCGGATGACCGCCCGATGGCGATTGAACGGGCGTCACTGTCGCCGGAAATCCTGCCCAATCCGCTGGCGGTGACGGGGTCGCTTTATGATGTGCTGGGGCAGGCGGGGCTGCGCCCGGTGCGCGCGGTGCAGAAGATTTCAGCCATCAATCTGGGGGCTGACGACGCCGATCTGCTGGATTTGCCCGCACAGGCCGCCGGGTTGCGGATTGAGCGGATCTCCAGCCTTGCCGATGGCCGCGTCGCCGAATTCACAAGGTCGATCTATCGCGGGGACGCCTATCAGTTCGTGGCCGAACTGCACCCGATCCCCGAAGGAGGCACGTGATGAGCAGCCAGATGGCGCATGAGGTCCGCGAAATCCCCGTCGCCGTGGCCCGGTTGATCGACCATGGCACACCCGCCATCCGGGCGGCGGCGGAGGCGGCACGCGGGCTTGATCCGGATCTGATCGCCACGGTCGCACGCGGATCGTCGGATCATGCCTGCACCTATCTGAAATATGCGGCTGAGCTGACGCTGGGCCTGCCTGTCGCCTCTATCGGGCCATCCATCGCCTCGGTCTACGGGGCCAAGCTGCGGATGGGCCATGCGCTGTGCCTGACTGTGTCGCAGTCGGGGCAAAGCCCGGATATCGTGGAAATGGCCCGGGCGGCGGGGGCGGGCGGGGCGCTGACCGTGGCGATCACCAATCATCCCGAGGCGCCTTTGGCGCAGGCGAGCCAGCATTGCCTGGCCCTGCATGCGGGGCCGGAACGCAGCGTGGCTGCGACCAAGACCTTCGTGAATTCTGCCGTGGCGGGGCTGCTGCTGATTGCCGA
>JAAFHS010000271.1 GCA_013298485.1 Rhodobacterales bacterium | reverse complement strand
AACGCCGAAAACGAGGTTGAGATCACCATGACCCTGACCGCCCCCGGCTGCCCTGTCGCAGGCGAGATGCCGGGCTGGGTCGCCGACGCGGTAGAGCCGTTGGCAGGCGTCAAGCATGTGAATGTGCAGATGACATTCGATCCGCCCTGGGGGATGGAGATGATGTCGGACGAGGCCAAGCTGGAACTGGGGTTCATGTAGCCTTGCGGGCCACATTGCCGGAAACAAGCCTATGGACTTGATTTTTTATTTTTAAAGCTGTAGGACTTGATGAGCTGCATATCAAGGTCCAGGACTTCATGGAAAGCAACCTCAATGCTGTTCTAACGGGTGACCTGATCGGCTCAACCCAGCAGTCGGCTGATCGCATCAATGAAGCGATGATGGCGATTCAGACAGCAGCCAACATCATTGCTGCCTGGCACACACCGCCACAAGACACGCGCTTTACACGATACCGGGGTGACGGATGGCAGATCGTCGTTAGACAACCCACCTTCGCCCTGCGCGCCGCAGTCGTGATCCAGGCAAAGCTGATTGCTGTCGGAATGGAAAGCCGGATTTCCATTGGGATCGGCGAGGTGACCAGCATGGGCACCGCAAACCTTGCCGATGCCGCCGGTGAAGCCTTTGAAATATCGGGGAAAGAACTTGATACCATTGGAACCCTAAGGCGGATTGCCCTCAACCAGACAAGATCACCGGTCTACGAAGACGGCTTAATTGCCGACTTGTTGGGCGAGCGCATGGGAAAGTGGACGCAGGCGCAGGCGGAGGCTGCCGCAATGATGTTGGCTTCACCGATCAGAATTGTATCACTCTTGGAGATTGCAGAAAAACTGAAGATCAGCCCACAAGCTGTCAATGACCGCACTCGTGGCGCAGGTTGCGCCGTGATCCGATCTGTGCTGCAACGCTGGGAAGGACTAAAAGGCAGGCAACACTGGGATCGGAAAGATGACTGAAACCTTCATCGCCCTGCTGTTCGCCCATATGCTGGCCGATTTCGTGCTGCAGACGCGGTGGATGGTCGTCAACAAACGCAATCCCGTCGCCCTGACCGCACATATCGCGGTTGTGCTGGTCATGGCCATCGCCTGCACAGGCGTGCTGCACCCGGCCCTGTTCGCGCTTGCGGGCGTACACATGGCGCTGGACGCTGCCAAGGCCTGGTCGCCCTGGAAAGGGCTGGGGCCGTTTCTGGCCGATCAGGTGCTGCATATCGCAACAGTTGTGCTCATCACGCTCTGGGTGCCCGATCTGTGGGCACAGGGCCTGTGGGGGGCCGTCGCCGCCGAAGGCGATCCCGGCTGGATGGCGAGCCTGTGGCCCGGCGACGGCGAAAGCACGACCCCGGTCCTGCCCGCAGTCTTCACCGCTCTCAGCGGCCTGATCCTTGCCACGCGCGCGGGCGGCTTTGCCATCGGCCTTTACATGGAACCCTGGGCCGCGTCTTCGCCCGCAGGGCTTGCAAATGGCGGCCGGGCCATCGGCAATCTGGAACGCAGCCTGATCTTTCTGCTGGTCTTCATCGGCCTGCCCGAAGGCATCGGGTTCCTGATCGCCGCCAAATCCGTCCTGCGTTTCGGCAGTGTCAGCGATGACCGCGCGGTCAGTGAATATGTCATCATCGGCACGCTGGCATCCTTCGGCTGGGCGATTGCCGCGTCATTTGCAACGATGTGGGCGTTACAATATCTCACACCGCTTGGAATCCCCGACCTTTCGCCTTAGATTGATTGTGAAGGAGATCACCCATGTTCGGCATTCCCGGCAAAGCTGCTGTTTCCCTGACCCCCGCGGCCACGACCCAGATCGCGCGGCTGATGGCCAAACAAGGCTCCAAAGGTCTGCGCATCGGCGTCAAGAAGGGCGGCTGCGCGGGCATGGAATACACGATGGACTATGTGGCCGAAGTGAACCCGCTGGATGAGATTGTGGAACAGGACGGCGCGCGCGTCCTGATCGCGCCCATGGCGCAGATGTTCCTGATCGGCACCGAGATCGATTATGAAACCGGTCTTCTGGATGCAGGCTTCAAATTCCGCAACCCGAACGTGGCCGAGGCTTGCGGCTGCGGTGAATCGATCAAGTTCAAGGATCAGCCCGCCGCTTAACTGCGCGCGCCCCCTTTTCCCGCGCATCATCTGCCGCTAACCCTTGGCGCAGCATCAAGGGGGACATCATGCGCAAACTCGCCGCCGGAAACTGGAAGATGAACGGCACGGCCGCGGCGCTGGACGAGGCACGCACCCTGATCGCCGCCCACCCTGCCCCCACCTGCGACATGCTGCTCTGCCCGCCCGCGACCCTGATCGCCCAACTGTCCGCACTTGCCAAAGGCACATCCCTGCAGGTCGGCGGGCAGGATTGCCATGCAGCCGCATCGGGTGCCCATACCGGCGATATTGCCGCCGCCATGCTGGCCGATGCCGGGGCGACCCATGTCATCCTCGGCCATTCCGAACGCCGCGCCGATCATGGCGAATCCGACGCCGATGTTCATGCCAAGGCGCTTGCCGCCCGGGCGGCGGGTCTTATCGCCATCATCTGCATCGGCGAGACCGAGGCCCAGCGCGATGCCGGCACCACCCTTGACGTGATCGCAGCACAGATGGCCTCGGTGCCCGTGGACATGACAGCGCAGAACCTTGTCATCGCCTATGAACCCGTCTGGGCCATCGGCACGGGCCGCACCCCCACCCTTGATCAGATCGCCGAGGTGCATGCCTTCCTGCGCACCCGCCTGACGGGTCGCATCGGCACCACAGCGGCGGGTGTCCGGCTGCTCTATGGCGGGTCGGTCAAGCCCTCAAACGCGGCAGATATCTTCGCCATTCCCCATGTGGACGGTGCTCTTGTCGGCGGGGCCAGCCTGAAGGCCGCCGATTTCGGGGCCATCGTCGCCGCACTTTCCGCCGCATGACACAATATCTGTCGGGGACAGGACAGCCATCTGCCCTGATCCCCCCTTAAACATGATCCCATGACCATCACCCCCGCCGTGTCGCAGAACCTTGTCACCGCAAACCTGATTTGCGTGGCCTCGATGATTGTCTGGGCTGCGGGCCTGCCCGCCGCAGACCTTGTCATTCCCTATATCCCGCCCCTGCCCCTGACCGCGATGCGAACCGGGCTTGCGGCCTTTGTGCTGATGGCCGTCTGGCTCGCTGTCGAAGGGATCACCCCCATCCGCCGTGCCCGCTGGGGCCTGGGGATCGGGGTTGGCGGCATCTGCATCGGTCTCGGTGCCGTGCTCCTCGTGATCGGGCAGGCCTATACCGATGCCATCACCGTCTCGATCATCACCGCCTCCATGCCCATCATCGGCATCGCGCTCGAGGTGATGCTCGACGGCCGCCGCATCACCGGGGCGCTGATCGCGGGCCTCGGCCTCAGCCTGTTCGGTGGCGGGATCGCACTCGCGCAGGGCGGCTTCAGTCTTGATCTCGGCCTTGGCGCGCTGGCCGCTTTTGCCTCCTGCACCGCCTTCACCTGGGGCTCGCGCGCCACGGTCACCTCCTTCCCCGACATGACCCCGCTTGGCCGCACCGCCCTGACCGTCGCCGGGGCCTTTGTCGCGGCCCTGGTCATCAGCCTGGGCTGGGCCGCCATCGGCGGCGCGCCTGTGCAGTGGCAGGCCCTCGGGTGGACCGAGGCGGGCGCACTCCTCATCTTCGGCATCGGCTCCCTCGCCATCAGCCAGATCCTCTGGATCATCTCGGTCGAACGTCTGGGCATTGGCGCGGCCAGCCTGCATATGAATGCCGTGCCCTTCTACGTGATGATCATCGCATTCGCCTTCGGGGCCGACTGGAACTGGCTGCAGACTTTTGGCGCGGCCATCGTGGTTCTGGGCGTCACGGTCGCACAAGGCATGATCCGCCTGCCGCGATGATCACGCTTGCCCAATCCCCCACCGATCCCGCTTTCGTGCAGAACCCCTATCCGTTCTACGAGACCGCCCGCGCCATCGGCCCGTTCTTTCACTGGGCCGATTACGACCTGACAGCCACCACCAATGCCGCCGCCTGCAACGCCATCTTCCGCGACCGCCGCTTCGGGCGCGAGGCCCCCACACCACCCGAAACCGCCCCCCACCTCGCGCCCTTCTACGCGGTCGAGGCGCATTCGATGCTGGAGCTGGAGCCGCCCCGCCATACCCGCCTGCGGTCACTGGTGCTGCGCGCCTTCACCTCACGCCGCATTGCCGCCCTTGCCCCCGAAATCACCGCCCTGTCACATGATCTGATCGACGCATTGCCCGACGGCCCGTTTGACCTTCTGCCCGCCTTTGCCCAGAAACTCCCCGTCATCATCATCGCCCGCCTGCTGGGCGTGCCCGAAAGCATGGCCCACGATCTGCTGACATGGTCAAACGCCATGGTCGGCATGTATATGGCCGGTCGCGACCGC
>JAAFHS010000270.1 GCA_013298485.1 Rhodobacterales bacterium | reverse complement strand
TGCATCCGGGTTGAAGATCGGCGTGATCTGCCTTACATTTGTTGAATGTAAGGCGAAAGAAAAGGTAAGGAAATGTCCATCTGTACCATCACCTCGAAAAACCAGATGACCGTGCCTGCGGACCTGCGGGCGGCGCTGCACCTGAAACCCGGCGACAGGATCAGGTTTTCGCCGATGGATGACGGCACATACCGGGTCGAAAAGGCCGAGGGGCTGGATGCGTTGCGGGGTATTCTGCGGCCCGCGACCCCGCTGTCGCGTGATGATCTTGACCGGCTGATCGCCGAACGGCGGGGGCGGTAGGCGTGGCCCGGATCGGCCTTGATACCAATGTCGCCCTGCGCTGGTTACTGCGGGATGCGGGCGATGATGCGCAGGCGGCCTTGGCGGCGGAGGCGATTGAGACGATGGCCGATACCGTGCAGATCAATCTGATCGTGCTGGCCGAACTGCTGTGGCTGGCCGGACAGAAGGCCAAGGTGGATCGCGCAGGGCAGGCCCTGCTGGTGCGCAGCCTGCTGGAAAATCCAAGCGTGGAGGTAGCGGAAGCTGCGGCGGTGGCCGAGGCGTTGGCCGCGTTCGAGCGTGGCGGTGCGGGGTTCGCGGATCATCTGATCGGGGTGCTGAATGCACAATCCGGCAGTACGACGACACTGACATTCGACAAGACGGCCGCCAAGGCCGCGCATTTCACCTTGCTGACCTGAAGGACGCTGCCCATGCCCGCCACGATCTCCCGCGCGACCTATGCCGACATGTATGGCCCGACGATGGGTGACAGGGTGCGCCTTGGGGATACAGATCTTGTCATCGAGGTTGAAAAAGACCTGACAACCTACGGGGAAGAGGTGAAATTCGGCGGTGGCAAGGTGATCCGTGACGGGATGGGCCAAAGCCAGATCAGCCGTGCGCAGGGAGCGATGGACACGGTGATCACCAATGCGCTGATCGTGGACTGGACGGGGATCTACAAGGCCGATGTGGGCCTGCGCGACGGGCGGATCGCAAAGATCGGCAAGGCCGGGAACCCCGACACCCAGACAGGCGTCGATGTCATCATCGGGCCGGGGACGGAAGTGATCGCGGGCGAAGGGCGCATCCTGACGGCGGGCGGGTTTGACGCGCATATCCATTTCATCTGCCCGCAACAGATCGATGATGCGCTGCATTCGGGCATCACCACGATGCTGGGCGGGGGCACGGGGCCTGCGCATGGCACGCTGGCCACAACCTGCACGCCGGGGCCCTGGCATATCGGGCGGATGATCCAGTCGTTTGACGCCTTTCCCATGAATATCGGGGTGTCGGGCAAGGGCAATGCCAGCCTGCCTGCAGCACTGGAGGAAATGGTGCGCGGCGGGGCCTGTGCGCTGAAGCTGCATGAGGATTGGGGCACGACGCCCGCGGCCATCGACTGCTGCCTGACGGTGGCGGATGCAATGGATGTGCAGGTGATGATCCACACCGATACGCTGAATGAAAGCGGCTTTGTGGAGAATACGCTGGCGGCCATCGGGGGCCGGACGATCCATGCGTTCCATACCGAAGGCGCCGGGGGCGGGCATGCGCCGGATATCATCAAGGTGGTGTCGTCACAGAACGTGATCCCCAGTTCAACGAACCCGACGATGCCCTATACGGTCAACACCATCGAAGAGCATCTGGATATGCTGATGGTCTGCCATCATCTGGATCGCCGGGTGCCCGAAGACGTGGCGTTTGCCGAAAGCCGCATCCGGCGTGAGACGATTGCGGCGGAAGATATCCTTCATGATCTGGGGGCGTTTTCGATCATCTCTTCGGACAGCCAGGCGATGGGCCGGGTGGGTGAGGTCATCACGCGCACCTGGCAGACGGCACATAAGATGAAGGTGCAGCGTGGACGGCTGGCAGGCGAGGCGGGGGAGAACGACAATCTGCGGGTGCGGCGCTACATCGCGAAATATACGATCAACCCGGCGATTGCCCACGGGATGAGCACGCAGATCGGGTCGATCGAGGTGGGCAAGCGGGCGGACCTTGTGCTGTGGAGCCCTGCGTTTTTCGCTGCCAAGCCGGAGATGGTGCTGATCGGGGGGTCAATCGTGGTGGCGCAGATGGGCGATCCGAATGCGTCGATCCCGACACCGCAGCCGGTCTACACCCGGCCGATGTTCGGGGCTTACGGGCGGTCGGTGGAGCGGAATGCCGTGGTGTTCGTATCGGATGCGGCGCTGCAGGACGATCTGCGCGGGCGGCTGGGCACGGCGAAGGAGATGGTGGCGGTCAGCGGCACGCGGGGGATCGGCAAGCGGGATATGCGGCTGAATGATGCAACGCCTGTGATCGAAGTACATCCGGAAACCTATGAGGTGCGGGCGGACGGCGTCCTGCTGACCTGTGAGCCTGCGCGGGAGTTGCCGCTTGCGCAGCGCTATTTCCTGTATTGAGGCCCCCCGGTCGGTGTCGGCTCATGGCCGCCACGCGCGGGGGCCTTTGCCCTGTCCCACGCTGAGACCAATCACCGAGCGCTTTGTCTGCCATGGCAGACAGCTTCCCCGTTCAGTGCATGGCAGGTGCATCGCGACGGATCGGCCAGCCAGGGCGATCCCCGACTGTGCGCGTCTGAATGGGCAGGCATTTCACCACTTGTGTGACGCGTTCCCGCCAGAAGGCGGGATTGTCGCGGATATGTGGTGGCAGCAATCGCGCATCGAACACGCGGGCGCGCTGTTCGGTGATCTCAATCCGGTGCCAGCGCCCGACTGCAGGTTCCTGCGACAACAGCAGTGCGCGCAACGCAGCCTCACGCGCCTTCAACCGTGCCATCTCGGCGCGGATTTCGGCCAGCTCGTCGGCGGGGGAAAGTTTGTGCATGATGCCTCCTGTATTTCCGCCACCCTCACGACAATTGGTAAACACTTTGCAAAGGTGATCCCATGACCGTGCCCATGGCTCAGATTCTGCACCGCGCCGGTCACTGGCCGCGTCTGGCGACAGGTCGCGTGGTGCTGGGCTATGACGAACGGTTCCTGCGCCGCAAGCGGCTGGTGACGGCGGCGGGTGAGCCGTTTCTGGTCGATCTGCCGGAAACCGTGAACCTGCTGGCGGGCGATGCGTTTGAACTGGATGACAAGCGGCTGGTCGAGATTGCGGCGGCGGATGAGGACGTGCTGCTGGTGACGGGCGATATCGCGCGCCTTGCCTGGCATATCGGCAACCGGCATACGCCATGTCAGATTGAAACGGCGCGCCTTGTGATCCGGGCCGATCATGTGCTGGCCGATATGCTGCGCGGCCTCGGTGCGACCGTTGTGGCCGCGCGTGCACCCTTTACGCCGGAAGGCGGGGCTTACGGTCATGGAAGAACGATGGGGCATGAACACTGATCTTCTGACGCTGATCCAATGGCTGTCGCCCGCCTTTCCGACGGGGGGCTTTGCCTATTCGCACGGGATGGAGACCGTGATCGCAGGCGGGATGCGGTCAGGGCCGGAGGTGGCTGCGTGGATCGCGGATGTCCTGCGCTTTGGCGCGGGGCAGGGGGATGCGGTGCTGCTGGCGCATGCGTTGCGGGCGGGGGCGGACCATGCGGCGCTGGACGATCTGGCGCGCGCGATGGCCGTGTCGCAGGAACGTCTGAGTGAGACGGTGGAACAGGGCACGGCATTCGCGCGCACAGTGGCCGCACTGACCGGGCGGGAGTTGGCGGCGCGGGCGCTGCCCGTCGCGGTGGGGGAGGCGGCGGCGGGGCTGGCGCTGGCGCCTGTCGCCGTGCTGGGCGTCTATCTGCATGGCTTTGCGGCCAATCTGGTATCGGTGGCCACGCGCTTTGTGCCCCTGGGGCAGACGGAGGGGCAGGGGGTGCTGGCGCAGTTGCATCCGGTGATTGCCGGGGTGGCGGATTGGGCGGTGACGGCGACGCTCGATGATATCGGGACCAGTGCATTGGGGGCGGATATGGCGGCGATGCGGCATGAGACACTGGATGTAAGGATCTTCAAGACATGAACGGACCGTTGAAATTGGGGATCGGCGGGCCGGTCGGCGTGGGGAAAACGACGCTGACCGAGGCCCTGTGCCGGGCGCTGGCAGGGCGCTGTTCGATGGCGGTGATCACCAATGACATCTACACGCGCGAGGATGCGGAGTATCTGTTGCGGGCGCAGGTCCTGCCTGCGGAACGTATCCGCGGCGTGGAAACCGGGGGCTGCCCGCATACGGCGATCCGCGAGGATGCGAGCATCAATCTTGCGGCGGTGGCCGCCCTTAGGGGGGCATTTCCGGGGCTGGACCTGATCCTGATCGAAAGCGGGGGCGACAATCTGGCTGCAACCTTCTCGCCCGAACTGGCAGACCTGTCGATCTATGTGATCGACACGGCGGCGGGGCAGGACATTCCGCGCAAACGCGGGCCGGGGGTGGTGCGGTCTGATCTGCTGGTGAT
>JAAFHS010000027.1:2990-11898 GCA_013298485.1 Rhodobacterales bacterium | reverse complement strand
ACAGTCGATCCTGCCCTTGATGCTGATCGGTCTGCCACGGCTTTACGGGGCGTGGCATCATGTGATGACAGGTCTGCTGCAGCACGGCGGGCTGGCCGATAATGTCACGGACCATCGGCTGAATTCACGCACCGTCTACATGAATCCCATCAGCCGGTTTATCTACTGGAACATGAATTATCACGTCGAACATCACATGTTCCCGATGGTCCCCTACCACGCCCTGCCGCGTCTGCATGCCGCAATCCGCCATGATCTGCCCGCACCAAGCCCGTCGATTGCGGCGGCCTTTGCCGAGATGTGGCCCGCATTGCGACGCCAATTGCAGTCCGAGGATTACTTTGTGCGCCGCGCGCTGCCCGCTGCGGCCAAACCCTACCGCGAAGATTTTCACATGGCGGCCCTTGGGCATGCCGATCCCGACGCCATTCCAGCCGAATGAAGGGGTATTCCATGCCGCAATGGATCAAGGCCTGCAGCATCCATGATATCGACGAAGAAGACCTGATCCGCTTTGATCATGCGGGGGCGAGTTATGCGATCTACCATGCACCGGGGGGCACCTTTTACGCCACGGCGGGCCATTGCACGCATGAAAACGTGCATCTGTGCGATGGCCTGGTGATGGGTCATCTGATCGAATGTCCCAAGCACAATGGCCAGTTCGACTATCGCACGGGCGAGGCCATGCGCACGCCCGCATGCATCACCCTGAAGACCTATGCGGTCAAGGTCGACGGCGATGCCGTTCTGATCGAGGTGCCGTAAGATGCCAAGGCGACTGACGGTGCATGACTTGCTGGAGGCGCGGGGCAAACAGCCCTTCGCGATGCTGCGGGTTGAAACGCTGGACGAGGCGGAGGCGGCGGAGCGTGCGGGGGTGCAGTTGCTGTCGGTGCCGCCCGCGATGATTTACGACCGCCGCTTTCGCGAGGTGGCCCCTACGGCCTTTGCCTTTCCGGGAGAGAATTTCTATGAGATCGGCGATACGGCTGATTTCCTGAAATGGGCGTTTCCCTTGTTCAAACAGGGGGCGGATGCGTTTTATTGTTCGGGCAGTCTGCAGACGGTCAAGGCGATGGCGGACCATGGCCTGCCGGTTTGCGGACATGTCGGGCTGATCCCGTCAAAGGCCACATGGACGGGCGGGTTCAAGGCGGTGGGCAAGACGTTGGAGGCCGCAAAACTGGTCTGGAAGCAGTGCAAGGCGCTGGAGGCGGCGGGGGCCTTTGCGGTTGAGATCGAAGTTGTCCCGCAGGCCATCACGCGGGCGATTGCCGCGCGGACGAACCTGTTTCTGATTGCGATGGGGGCCGGGGCGGGGGGACATGCCCAGTACCTGTTTTCAGATGATGTGCTGGGGCAGAACCGGGGCAAGGTGCCACGGCATGCCAAGGTCTATGCGAACCTTGCCGCCGAATATGACCGGCTTCAGGCCTTGCGCGTCACGGCCATGCAGGCCTTTGCGCAGGATGTGGCCAAGGGGGATTATCCGGCCCCGCAATATCTGGTGGAAAGCGACGCAGGCGTGGCCGAGGCGTTCTGCGACTGGCTGGATGGGCAGGACTGATCTTTGCCGCCATGACACGACGCGCGCCAAGGGCAGGGCGATCATGATGAGACCGCGACGGGTGAAAGCACCGCTAATACCCGTCTATTGGTCCAAATGCATTTACAAATCAGGCAGATCTGAATTAGAACATAAAGTGAACATACAAAGGGATTCTCTGTGCGGTGTCTGCCAGCCCCCACATCAGCGCCACCCCCCGACCGGATGCAGGGTTTCACGCAGGCAACGGCGCGGACCCTGTCGGAGGTGTTTTCGACCACATCAACAGATGCTGGCCTGTCGGGTTTCGTCATGTCCAGCATTCCGCGCAGGAATGCACCCGTCCTCTGGGTACAGGACCACATGTCGCAGAACGAAGCAGGGCGGCCCTATCTGCCGGGGCTGTGGTCAAGGCGGCCGATGATCCATATCACCTTGCCGCGTGCAGCGGATGTGCTGTGGGCGATGGAGGAAGGGTTGCGCTGTGCGTCACTGGTGGCGGTGATCGGCGAGGTCTGGGGTGCGCCGCCGGTTCTGGATTTCACTGCCACACGGCGGCTGGCCACCCGGGCCGAGGCGAGCGATATGCCCTGCTGGCTGATCCGCCGGGGGGCCGTGCCCGATCTGAGTGCCGCGCGCAACCGTTGGCGCGTGGCATCCCTGCCGTCGATGCTGCATCCGCACGATCCCATGGCCCCTGGCGATCCGCGTTGGCAGGTGGAGCTGTTCCGTTCGCGCGAGATGGAGCCCGGCACATGGGTGGCGCGTTATGACCGGGCGGCGGATCGTGTCGATTTTTCTGCCGCATTTCGCGATGGAGCGGTGGCAGAAGGCGATAGCGCGGCAGGGCTGCGCGCCGCCGGATGATCTGGCGATTGTGCTCGCAACCGAAGGGCCGCATGGCCCGGTGATCCATGCGGCCAACCGGGCGGCACGGCTGGCGGGGATCGCGCCGGGCGCGCGGGTGGTCGACATGCGGGCGAGTTGCCCCGATCTGCGCGTGGAATACGCGGATGTGGAAGGGGACCGGCGGGCGCTGGAGCGGCTGATGCTCTGGGCGCGGCGGTGGTGCCCGTGGACGGTGGTGGACGGGACGGATGGGTTGATCCTTGACACCACGGGGTCGGATCACCTGCTGGGCGGTGAGGCGGCGATGCTGGCAGAGATGGAGGCGCGGCTGTCGGCTCTGGGGGTCAGCGCGCAGCTGGCGGTGGCACCGACATGGGGGGCGGCCTGGGCCATGGCGCGGCATGGCGCGGTGCGGGCGATCTGCCCTGAGGGCGGGATCGCGGCGGCGCTGGAACGTTTGCCGGTGGCGGGTCTGAGGTTGGAGGGTGAGACGCTGCTGTTGCTGCAGCGCCTGGGGCTGAAGACCATCGGTGCGCTTGCCGCCGTGCCGCGCCTGTCGCTCGCGCGCCGCTTTGTGCGCAGCCCGTTGCCAGCCAATCCGCTGTTGCGGCTGGATCAGGCCATGGGGGCCTTGGCGGAACCCGTGGCGAGCGTGGATGCCCCGCGCCGGATGCGGGCCGAGGCACGCCTGCCTGAGCCCATTCAGGACCCCACGCATTTCCTGCCCCTGCTTTGCGCCGATCTTTGCGCCCAGCTGGCCCATGCGGGATTGGGCTGCCGCGCCCTGCATCTGACCGTCTACCGCACGGATGGCGAGGTGAGCACGGTCGATCTGGTCATCGCCAGCGGCAGCCGGGATGCGGGGCATCTGCATGGTCTTTTCAAGGGCAAGCTGGAGCGGATCAATCCGGGTTTCGGCTTTGATCTGATCACGCTGGATGCCGGGATGGTGGAGCCCTTGGGCACGCTGCAGATAGGGCTGGACGGCGGGGGCGAGGAGGATTTGCAACTGCCCCGCCTGATTGATCGGCTCGGCGCGCGCTTTGGATCAAAGGCGATCAAGCAACCAGTCCTTGTGGCGAGACATGTGCCGGAGCGTGCAGAAAACTGGAGTGACAGTGCCAAAGCCCCTGCACCGACACACACCAAGGAACGCCCGTCCCGCCTGCTGACCAGCCCTGAGGAAATCCGTGTTCTTTATGCCGTGCCCGAAGGCCCGCCTGCACAATTCATCTGGCGCAGACAGACGCATCGTGTGGCGCGGTATGAAGGCCCCGAGCGGATCGCGCCGGAATGGTGGACAGACCGCCCCGGCACGCGGTTGCGGGATTATTTCAAGATCGAGGATCAAACGGGCCGCCGCTTCTGGCTGTACCGCGAGGGGTTGCATGAGGATGGGCGCGGTGGCGATCCGCGCTGGTTTTTGCATGGGATGTTCGCCTGATGCCAGAGCTTGACTGATGCCCGAGATGGACAATCAGCGCCCAAGGCGCACCCTGACCGATGGGGGCTTCACCCCCAACCCCCGCGCGCCGTTTGTGGAGCTGGGGGTGACGAGCTGCTTTTCTTTTCTGCGTGGGGCGTCGGATGCCGTCGATCTGGCGGCGATGGCGGCGGGGCAGGGGCATGACGCGCTGGGCATCGCCGATCTGAACACAATGGCCGGGGTGGTGCGCCTGCATTGCGAGGCGCTGAAAGCCGCGCTGCGCCCGGTAATCGGCTGCCGGTTGCAGTTGGTGAGCGGCGAGACGTTCCTGGCTTACCCGCGCGACCGCGCCGCCTATGGCCGCCTGTGCATGCTGCTTTCCAAAGGTAAGATGCACGATGTGAACGGCGACTGGCAGGCCAAGGGGGTCTGCGACATCACGCTAGACGATCTGGCCGCCCATGCGACAGGCGTGCAGTTGATTGCCATCCCGCCTGAAGACCTTGACCCCTTCGCTGCCGACCTTGCCCGCCTCGTCTACCATCTGCCGACGCTTGGCCACATCGCAGCAAGCTACCTTTACCGTGGCGATGACCGGGCGCGGATCAACCGGCTGGACGGGCTGGCGCGTCAGAACGGCCTTTCGATCCTGGCCACCAATGACGTGCATTACCACGCCCCCGACCGCCGCCCCCTGCAGGACGTGATGACCTGCATCCTGCACAAGACCACCATCACCAAGGCGGGCTTCCTTCTGGATGCCAACGCCGAACGCCACCTGAAATCCCCCAGCCAGATGGCCCAGCTTTTCGCCCCCTGGCCCCACGCCATCGCCGCCACGCGCAAGGTCGCGGATGCCTGCACCTTCGATCTGCGCGAGCTCAGCTACGAATATCCGCAAGAGACCATCCCTGCAGGTAAAACCCCGCAAAGCTATCTGGAGGAGCTGACCTGGGAGGGTGCGGCCTGGCGCTATCCCGAGGGTTTGCCGGAGAAAACCTGCGCGGTGCTGGTCAAGGAACTGGCGATGATCGCGAAACTGGACATCGCCCAGTATTTCCTGACCGTGCATGACATCATCCAGTTCGCCCGGCATGAGGCGACCCCGCCAATCCTTTGCCAGGGGCGCGGGTCGGCGGCCAATTCGGCGGTCTGCTATGTTCTGGGGATCACGGCGGTCGACCCGTCGAAACATGACCTTCTGTTTGAGCGGTTCATCAGCGAGGAACGCCGCGAACCGCCTGACATCGACGTCGATTTTGAACATGAACGGCGCGAAGAGGTGATCCAGCACATCTATCAGAAATACGGCCGCCACCGCGCGGGCCTGTGTGCGACGGTGATCCACTACCGCCCCCGCATGGCGATCCGTGAGGTGGGCAAGGTGATGGGCCTGTCGGAAGACGTGACCTCGGCGCTGGCCAAGACGATCTGGGGCAGTTGGGGGCGCGAGGTCGGGCAGAAAGAGGCGGCCGAGGCGGGGCTTGACCTCAACGATCCGCTGATGGCGCGGACGATCAGGCTGGCCGATCAGATGATCGGGATGCCGCGGCACCTGTCGCAGCATGTCGGTGGCTTCATTCTGACGGAGTCGCCGCTGACCCAGACAGTGCCGATCGGCAACGGGGCGATGCCCGACCGCAGTTTCATTGAGTGGGACAAGGACGATATTGACGAATTACGTATCCTCAAGGTCGATGTGCTGGCGCTGGGGATGCTGACCTGCATCCGCAAGGCGTTTGATCTGATCGCGGCACATCACGGGCAGCGGTTTGATCTCGCGACCGTGCCGAAGGAGGATGCGGCGGTCTACGACATGCTGTGCAAGGGCGACAGTCTAGGGACGTTCCAGGTGGAAAGCCGCGCGCAGATGAACATGCTGCCCCGCCTGAAACCGCGCGCATTCTATGACCTCGTCATTCAGGTGGCCATCGTCCGCCCGGGGCCTATTCAGGGTGACATGGTGCATCCGTACCTGCGCCGCCGCAGCGGGAAAGAGGCGGTGATCTACCCATCCCCCGGCCCTGACCATGATCCGGACGAGCTGAAAAAGATCCTCGGCCGGACCCTTGGTGTCCCGATCTTTCAGGAACAGGCGATGAAGATCGCCATCGATGCGGCAAAGTTCAGCCCGGCCGAGGCGAACGAGCTGCGAAAGGCGATGGCCACCTTCCGGTCGCGCGGCACGATCGAGAAACTGCAGCAGAAAATGGTCGGGCGGATGATCGACCGGGGCTATGACGCCGAATTCGCTCAACGCTGTTTTGACCAGATCAAGGGCTTCGGCGAATACGGCTTTCCCGAAAGCCACGCCGCCAGTTTCGCGCTGCTGGTCTACATCTCGTCGTGGATCAAGCTGCACTACCCGGATGTGTTTTGCGCGGCACTGCTCAATTCGCAACCGATGGGGTTTTATGCGCCCGCCCAGATCGTGCGCGATGCCCGCGAGCATGGGGCGGTGGTGCTGGCGCCGGACGTGAATTACAGCGGTTGGGACAATGTGCTGGAACCCATCGGGCCGGGGCGGTTTGCCGTGCGCCTTGGGTTCAGGCAGGTGGATGGGATGGCGCAGATCATGGCCGCGCGGCTGATCGCGGCCCGGGATGCACCTTACGCTGATCTGCAGGACCTGAAGATGCGGGCAAAGATTGACGCGGGCGTGATACGCAAAATGGCTGCCGCCGATGCCTTCCGCTCCATGGCTCTGGACCGCAGGCAGGCGCTGTGGGACGCGCGGGCGCTGAAGGATGCACCGGATCTGCCGCTTTTTGCCGACACCCGCGACGAAGGGGCGGAGGCGCAGTTCGCCCTGCCGCAGATGCCCAATTGCGAACATGTCGTGGCCGATTATCAGACGTTGCGCCTGTCGCTGAAAGCGCATCCGATGGCCTTCCTGCGCAAAAGCCTGACCCGGCAGGGCTATGCCAGTGCCGCCGATCTGACCCGCCTGCGCAACCGCACCGGGGTTTCGCTTGCCGGGATCGTGCTGGTCCGTCAGCGCCCTGGCAGCGCCAAGGGCGTTTGTTTCATCACGCTGGAGGATGAAACCGGTGTGGCCAATCTGGTGGTCTGGCCCGCCGTGTTCGAGGCGTTCCGCAAGGTGATCATGCGGTCCCGCCTGATCGATGTGCATGGCACATTGCAGCGCGACGCAGATGTTATTCATGTCGTGGCCACGCATCTGACGGACCGCAGCGATGCGTTGGACCGATTATCAAATGATCCCATGGAGGTACCGCTCGCCCGCGCGGATGAGGTGCGCAAACCCGTACCCGACGGCACCCATCGCCATCCCCGAGATGTCCGCGTCATCCCCAAATCGCGGGATTTCCATTAAACCTGGTGAAATTGGATCACCTTTGGTTTGACACGGTCGCAGCCATCGGCCTGTCTTGATTGGACACAGTCACCCGGCTTTCGTGATGTGACTGCCCCCCGACGGCGTTTATATTCCAAAGTGGGACTGTGACGATCTACGAAGGGAAGCGGTCATTCGGCAAAGCGGGGTTGGTGCCGCATCGGTATCGCGCCGTGATCTTCGGACAGCAGACCCATGATTGCCGTCGCTGCTGTTTCGGTTCGGGGGTTCTGCCGCATCGCAGCCGCGCTCGCTTCAAGTCTGCTTTGCATGTTGCGGTCAGTCAGAAGACGTTCAATCGCAGCTCTCAGGTCATCTGGTGACCACGCGGACCGGCTGAGGGCATGTCCTAAACCCGCTTCGACCGCGCGTCTGGCATTGTGCTTGGGGTGCCCCTACCTGACCCACGAAGCCGCACGGCAGGACGTTTCGAATGCATCGAGATATTCTACAACCCGAAACGCAAGCATCGAACAATGGCATGCTGTCGCCCGTTGACGTTGAAACAAGGCAGCAGAAACTGAACAAGGCAAGTGTCCAGGAAGCCAGCCGCTTGTCTATGCGATGCGAACTGCATCCCGCTTGAACTCTTCGCGGTGTATCGCTGCCATATCCGGTCTCCGCGATGGCGAGTATTGCTCTCAAAAGACCAGAACGAAACCGGTGCATGTCCAATCCGGTTGTTTCAACCGGTCGATTGGCGGATCAGCAGGGCTGGTGAAATGGCGATCCGCGCTGGTGGATCGTCCCGCCCGTCCAGCAGGTCAAGGATCAGGTCCGCGGTGCGTGCCCCGATGTCGCGCGGGAACGGGTTGATGGTGGTCAGGGCGGGAACGGCGATCCCGGCAATTTCGTAGTCGCCAAAGCCTGCGATCCAAAGGCGACCCGGCACATCAACGCCGCGTCGCTGGCATTCGGTCAGCGCACCGAAGGCCGACAGGTCCGAGACACAGATCACTGCCTGGGTGTCAGGCAGAGTATCCAAGAGGCGCCCCATCGCGCCGGCCCCTTCACGCATCGAAATTGGGGGTATTCCGGCGGCAATCAGCCGGGTTGCGTCCAGCCCATGCGCCTGCATGGCCGCGATGAACCCGACACGGCGGTCGGCACCACGGGTGTCTCGGGTCGTGTCGCCACCGATAAAGGCGATGCGCGACAGGCCCCGCGCCACGAAATGATCCACCATGCCGCGCACCGCATCAGCGTTGGAAAATCCGATGACGTGACCAATCGGGTCCTCGGGCAGATCCCAGGTCTCGATGACGGGGATGCCCGCGTTCTGCAGCATCCGGCGCGCGCGCGGGGTATGGCGGCCGCCGGTCACGACAATCGCCTCGGGGCGGCGGCGCAGAAACTGTTCGATCAGCCGCTCCTCCTCGGCCATGTCATAGTCGGTATAGCCGAGCAGGATCTGCAAGCCGCGCGCCTTGAGGCCTTCGGACAGCCCGCGCACGGTTTCTGCGAAGTTGGCGTTGTTGATCGACGGAATGGTGACGGCGATGAAATCTGTCCTTTGCGACCTGAGGCTGGAGGCTGTGCTGTCAAAGACATAGCCAAGATCGTCGGCGGCCTTAAGGATGGCATCGCGCGTCGCGTCGCTGACCGAACTGTCGGCCTTGAAGGCGCGGCTGACCGTCATCGGCGAGACGCCCGCAAGGCGGGCAATATCAGCCATTGTGGTGGACTTGCGAACGCTGCTCATCGTGCTTTGGTATCGTTACCAGCG
>JAAFHS010000027.1:0-2944 GCA_013298485.1 Rhodobacterales bacterium | reverse complement strand
TGGGCGGTGGTGACGTGGTGGTGGATGCGCCCGGTGAAGAAGCGGGACAGGACGCCTTCGGTCGCGGTCCGGCCCTCCTTGCGGATCGGATGGTCGAGGAAGGCATCGACCGTGGCGCGATCAGGCCAGTCGATCGCAAGGATCAGCGGAAATTCGGGTGCGCCTTCGTCGCGGTCGTCGGCGAAGGTGACATGGACCGCCAGCGCGCCGGGAAAGCGGCGCCAGACGGGCAGAACCTCGGCAAGGATGGCCGCACGAAAAGCCTCGGTCTGGCCGTGATGGACCTTGCCTTGGAACAGGGCATAGCGGGTGATCATTCGAATACTTCCTTTCGCGGCCCTTTGAAAAATTCCATCAGGGCGGCCTGATCTTCGCCGCCAAGCCCCGCCGCCGTCAGCATCCGGTGGATTTCGGCACAAAGGGCGGTCAGTGGCATCGGCGTATTGGTCAGCCGGGCGAGGTCGGCGGCACCGTTCAAGTCCTTGACCATGTTGTCGATGCGGCCTGTGCGGCGATAATCGCGTGCGGCAAAGCGGCGCATGTATTCCTGCAGGATCGCACTGTCGGCGCGACCGCCACGCAGCGCCTGCGGGATCATCAGGGCATCCACGCCTGCGGCCTCGGCCAGGGCGGTTGCTTCGGCCACGGCAAGAAAGCCAAGTCCGCACAGAACCTGATTGATCAGTTTGGTGGTCTGGCCCGCCCCCGGCCCGCCCATCCGGGTCTGGTTCGAGGCGACTTTGGCAAGGACCAACTGCGCCTTGGCCACATCGCCGGGTTGTCCGCCCTGCATCAGCGTAAGGTCGCCGCTGGCAGCCTTTGGAATGCCGCCGGACAGCGGGCTGTCCACCCATGCCAGACCTTTCGCCGCAGCATCGGCGGCCAGCACCTTCGTCGCCTCGGGGTCGATGGACGACATGTCGATGATCAGCGTGCCGGGGGCCGCCCCTTCGGCAACGCCGCCAGGGCCAAAGACGGCGGCGCGCACGATGTGGGGCGCGTTCAGCGACAGGATGACGGCGCTAGCGCCTTGCGCAGCATTGGCGGCGGATGTGGCGGCGATTGCCCCAAGGGCTACCAGCGGGGTCACCTTGGCCGGATCAAGGTCGAAGACCGCAAGTTGCGTGCCGGTTGCGACCAGCCGCGCGCCGATGGCACCGCCCATGGCACCGGCACCGATCAGGGCAACGGTGTCGGTCATCTGCGGGCTCCTTCCAGATGGGTGGCGATGGCGTCGGTCAGGGCGGACAGCGGCTGGTCGATGTCGATGGTCAACGCCTCATCAAGGCCAGGCGCTTCCAGTGCTGCGAACTGGCTGTCGAGCAGGCTGGGTGGCATGTAATGGCCTGTTCGGGCGGCCATTCTTTGGGCGATTAACCCGCGGTTGCCGGACAGGTGGACAAACTGAACCGGTCCGCCCGCGCCCGCCCGAAGGCGGTCACGGTAAGCGCGGCGCAAGGCGGAACAGCCGACAATCACCGGGGCCTCTTGCGCCAGAACGCCCGCGACACGGTCAAGCCACGGCCAGCGGTCCCCATCGGTCAGCGGGACGCCAGCGCGCATCTTTTCGACATTGGCAAGCGGGTGAAGGTCATCGCCATCACGGTAGGGGATGCCCAGTCGCGCGGACAGGCCTTCGCCCACCGAAGACTTGCCGCAGCCCGAAACCCCCATGATCACAAGCCGCAGATCAGGTTGAATTGTCATAGCGAGGCGGTGATGCCGCCATCGACGTAAAGGATCTGTCCGTTGACAAAGCTTGCGGCGTCCGAGGCGAGAAAGACGCAAGCGCCGTGCAATTCCTCGACCCGGCCCCAGCGGCCTGCGGGGGTGCGCTTTTCAAGCCAGGTTGAGAAGGCCGGGTCGGCGACCAAGGCGGCATTCAGCGGTGTGTCGAAGTATCCCGGTGCGATGGCGTTGCAGTTCAGCCCGTATTTTGCCCAGTCGGTCGCCATGCCCTTGGTCAGGTTGCCCACGGCCCCCTTCGTTGCCGTGTAGGGGGCGATGGATGGGCGGGCGAGCGCGGTCTGCACGCTGGCGATGTTGATGATCTTGCCGCGCCCACGCGCGATCATGTGGCGGGCGACGGCTTGGCCTACATGAAAAACCGACGCGATGTTCGTCTGCAGAAGGCGTTCAAAAGCGTCGGCCGGGAAGTCCTCCAGCGGTGCCCGGTGCTGCATGCCGGCGTTGTTGACCAGGATGTCGATGGGTTTTCCGCCGGCCTCAAAAGCATCTACGGCAGTGCGCACGGCATGATGGTCTGTCGCGTCGAAGGGCAGTGTCTCGGCCCCCGGAATGCGCGCTGCGGCGGATGCAAGCTTGGCGGTATCCCTGCCATTCAAGACCACATGCGCACCTGCCGCGGCAAGTCCCTGGGCAAGCGCAAAGCCGATCCCTTGTGAAGACCCTGTGACCAGCGCCCGCCGCCCCGTCAAATCGAAAGGCCCGTAGCCCAAGTCACCCTCCTTTCAATTCGGTCTCGACAACAGAGGTCGCTCCTGTTTATGTTATCGTTAACATATGCTGTCAAGCCAGGATCGCAAAGACCATGAACAAGCCCCATGTCCTGCAAATCGGCCCCTATCCGGAATGGGATCAGGTTCCGCTGGATGCCGCCTTTCAGATGCACCGTTATTTCGAGGCCGCTGACAAGGCCGCCTTTCTGGCCGATGTCGGTCCGCAGATCCGCGGCATTGCCACGCGGGGCGAACTGGGGGCCAATGCCGCGATGATCGCGGCCTGCCCGCAGCTGGAGGTGATCAGCGTCTATGGTGTGGGTTACGATGCGGTTGACCTTGCGGCATGCCGCGCGCGTGGCATCCACGTGACCAATACGCCGGACGTCCTGACCAACGATGTGGCAGATCTTGGCGTGGCCATGATGCTGATGCAGTCGCGCGGCATGATCGGGGCGGAAACCTGGGTGCGGGACGGATCATGG
>JAAFHS010000269.1 GCA_013298485.1 Rhodobacterales bacterium | reverse complement strand
TCGGCCAGATAGATCGGATTGCGACTATAGGCATAAACGCCGGTATCGATCATCGCATGCGGCACTTCACGGGGCAGGATCGTGGTGCGGTGGGTGCGGAAATGCAGGGCGGCAACCAGGATCAGGATCAAGCCTGCGATAATCAGCACAGCCCCCACGATCCGGGCCGGGCCGCCCGGGCTGACGACGGGCAGGAGCCACGCCTGCAGCCACGCAAGGCCGATGAACGCCAAGAGCCATGTCGGCGGGCTTTCCCATTGGCGCAAAAGGCGGTGCAGCATCGCGGTCCCCCCGGTTTGGCCCGCACTGTCACCCGCCGTGCCCCGCTGCGCAAGCCTTGACCAATGCAGCCCCGTCCTGCACTGGATGATCGCCAAGAGGAGAGACCTGAATGACCACCGATTTCGCGGCCACCCGTGCCATGTTCCATCTGCCCGACGGGATAATCTACCTTGACGGCAACTCGCTTGGCCCCCTGCCGCGCACTGCGGCCGCGCGCGTGGCGCAGGTGGTCGAGGCGGAATGGGGCCGGATGCTGATTACCGGGTGGAACAAGGCGGGCTGGATGGAACAGCCAAGCCGCGTGGGCAACCGGATCGCCACCCTGATCGGGGCGGAGGCGGGGTCGGTGGTGATGGGCGACACGCTGTCGATCAAGGTCTATCAGGCGCTGGCCGCGGCGGTGGAGATGAACCCGTCGCGCCGGGTGATCCTGTCGGATACCGGCAACTTCCCCTCTGATCTCTACATGGCCGAAGGGCTGTGCCGCACGCTGGGCGATGGCTACACCCTGAAAACCGTCGCCCCCGAGGCGGTCGCGGATCACATCGATGACACCGTCGCCGTCACCCTGCTGACGGAAGTCGATTACCGCACGGGGCGCAAGCATGACATGGCGGCGCTGACGGCACTTGCGCATGACAAGGGGGCTATCACCATCTGGGACCTGGCCCATAGTGCGGGCGCCCTGCCTGTGCATCTGGCGGCCTGCGGGGCGGATTTTGCGGTGGGCTGCACCTACAAATACCTCAACTCCGGCCCCGGCGGCCCGGCCTTCATCTATGTTGCCCCGCGCCATGCGGACCGGGTGCGCCCTGCCCTGTCAGGCTGGCTGGGGCATGAGGCGCCCTTTGCCTTTGACCTCGCCTATCGCCCCGGTGGCGGGATTGAGCGGATGCGCGTCGGCACGCCCCCGGTGCTGCAGATGGCCGCACTGGAGGCCGCCCTTGATATCTGGGATGCCGCGACGATTGAGGACGTGCGTGCCGCATGCCTGGCCCTGACCGACCAGTTCATCGCGGGGGTGGAGGCCGTCTGCCCGACCCTGACCCTTGCCACCCCGCGGACCCATGCCCAGCGCGGCAGTCAGGTCAGTTTTCGGCACGCGCAAGGCTATGCCATCATGCAGGCGATGATTGCGCGGGGCGTCATCGGTGATTTCCGCAGCCCCGATATCCTGCGTTTCGGCTTTACGCCCCTGTTCATCGGGGCCGATGACGTGGCCCGCGCCATCGCAATCCTTGCCGATGTGATGCAGAATGATTTGTGGGATCGCCCGGAATATAAAACACGCGCACGGGTGACATGATGATCCGCCACTGGAACCCCGATACGCTGCCTGCGCCCGCATCGCGCTACAGCCAGCTTGCCCTCGCCACCGATTGCAGGCGCAGGCTTGAAATCGCGGGCCAGGTCGGGGTCTTGGCCGATGGGGCGCTTGCAAAGGGGCTTAGCGCGCAGATGGATGCGGCCCTTGCCAATGTCGACGCGGCCCTGTTGGCCGCAGGGATGACGCGTGCCGATCTGATGAAGATCACCGTTTATCTGATCGACAGCGATCCGCGGTCAATCGCAACCTACCGCGCCCGCCGTGACGCCTGGGTGGCAGACGGCGTGGCACCCGCCGCCACATTGCTGATCGTCGCGGGCCTCGCCTCGCCTGACTGGCTTGTTGAAATCGACGCTGTCGCCGCCGCCTGAGGCGGCAAGGTGGTTCAAGCCTTCCTCTTTGTCCGGATGTCCCAGCCGGTGGCATCGGCCAACCCGCCAGCACCGCACACAGCAAGCTCACGGATAGTTGAAGATGGCGTGGGTGCCATACAATCACAGTTTTCTTCTCATCTGCCTTGCGGCCTTTGACGCGGACCATCTGTTTCGATAGTTTCGCGCCAACCCATCATCATCCGGCGCATTTCGCCGGACACTCCAAGGGAATTGATTGATGTTTCGGACCTCGACTTCTTTTGTGGCGCTGGTTGCCGCTGTCTTTCTTGTGCAGGCCTGCGTGCCCACGACCGTCGGTGGCGGTGTCGATGCAGCGGGCAATCCGGTCCCCGTGATTGAGACACCCGCCAGCATCGATACCACCACCGCCTATCTTGCCACTGCCGACAACGGCTTTGCCGTGCCCGCCGTGCCGGTGGAGCAGGTGCCCGAACCCTACCGCCGTCAGGTCGTGACCTACACAACCGATCAGGCCCCGGGCACGATCATCATCAATCCCGCCCAGCGGGTGCTCTACTTCGTCACCGGCAACAATCAGGCGATCCGCTATGGCATCGCTGTAGGGCGCGACGGTTTTGAATGGTCGGGCGAGGCGCTGATCACCGAGCGCAGGCCCTGGCCAACCTGGACACCGCCGCCCGAAATGATCGAACGCAAGCCCGAACTCGCCAAATTCGAAGACGGCCAGCCGGGCGGGCCGACAAATCCGCTGGGTGCGCGAGCGCTTTATCTGACCACCAATGGTGTGGATTACGGCTATCGCATCCACGGCACGCCGGAATGGGATTCCATCGGGTCGAATGCATCATCGGGCTGCATCCGGATGATCAATCAGGACGTGATCGATCTGTACAACCGGGTCCCGCCGAATGCGAAAGTCATCGTGATGAACCGGGATGGCACGTTCCCGACGGGCCTGACCCTGCCCCCGCCGCAGCCGCGCCGCGAAACGCCGCGCCAGTCAACGCGTGTGGCCACCCCGGCACCGGCCCCGGAACCCGTGATCGTTGTCCCGCCGCTGCCGGCCCGCCTGCCGATCGCCCCGGATCTGGTCGTCACACCGGCCCCGGTGGCCGCACCCGCGACCGCAGCAGCCGCAGCCACCCCGGCGCCTGTTGCCGTGATACCGTCGCAACCGGTTGTGCCCGCCACCCCACCGGCAGCCACCGCGACCCCCGTCTGCAAGCCCACGGCGACAAAGCCCTGCCCCGCGCCGGTGGACTGACATTGACCGGGAATGGCATGAAAAAGGGCGCGTGCGACACGCGCCCTTGTTCTTTTCTCAGGGTCATCGCGCAATCAGGCCCCCAGCCACCGCGCATAATCGCTGACCAGCAGATGCATGGGGGCTTCATCCTCGTCAATTTCGGCGAAACGCCCGATGGGATCGACAAAGACATTGTCCGTCACATCATCATTCACCGTGCTGACCTCGCCGATCAGCACATCGCCGCCTTCACCCCAGAACGCATGCCAGTCGCCCGGCATCAGCGTCACCGATGCGCCCGGGGCCAAGCGCAGCTTTTCGCCGGGGCCGTAAGTACGGTCGATCCCGTCACAGCGCACGCGCCCACCCCGATCATCGGCAAACCGCCCCTGATCGTCAGACCCGTACAACTCCACCACCAGCGTGGCCCCACCCCGGTTGATGATGTCTTCGGCCTTGATGACATGCGTGTGCATCGGCGACAGCTGATCCTGGCGCGAGATCAGCAGTTTTTCGGCATAGCACATGCCGCCGCCGCGCTGCAGATCAGCAAGGCTGCCATTGCGCAGGGTGAACAGGAACAGGCCCAGCGCGTCAAACCGCCCCTGCCCGTAATCGGTGATGTCCCAGCCCATCCGGGCCTCGACGATGCGGCGCGCGTCGGTGCGGGCCTTGAACTGATCCGGGGTCCAGTAGGCGAAGGGTGGCAGGACAAAGCCGTACTGCCGGATCATCGCATCCGCGTCAGCCATGATCTGATTGATCCGTGATCGTTTCATCGCCGGTCCCTTTGTACGCTGATCTCGCCCGACTATAACGATTGCAACGGCCCCCTCAACCCTGCGTCCGCCGCCAGAACCGCCAGCTGAGCGCCGCCCCCGCCGCAAACAGTGCCACGGCGAAACCCGCCCAGACACCGGCCGGTCCAAACCAGCCCGACAGCACCCAACCCAGCGGCAGCCCGCCCCCCCAATAGGCGATGATCGACACCAACGCTGGCCATCCGGTATCGGACATGCCGCGCAGTGCGCCCAGCATGGTGGATTGCACACCATCCGCGATCTGCATCGTGGCAAAAACCGTGAAGATGGCAACCGCCACGCCCACCACCGCCGGATCATCGGTAATCGCCCCGGCCAGCAGCCGTCCGCCGAACCCCAGCAGTGCCGCCGATCCCGCCAGCCACACCACCGCCAGCGCCAGCCCCGCGAAGGCCACGCCGCGCAGCCGCGCAGCCTCACCCGCGCCCGAT
>JAAFHS010000268.1 GCA_013298485.1 Rhodobacterales bacterium | reverse complement strand
GGGGGCGATAAGGCATGCAAGGCTGCGACATGAAATGTCGCGACTGCACTGTGCGCACCGTTTTTTGCGGCGAGGGCCGCGCATTTCGCAGGCCTGTTCCCCGGGGAACACCGAAGCGCGGAAAAACAACGTAAAGCCCGATGGAACGGATGGATATCTGCAACTTTCATACGGCAACGCCAGCCAGTCAGCCCTTCGGGCAGGATGGCTTTGTTGAACGAAAGCAATGGATTGAAGGTTCCGTCACGTCATCGGTTTGCATACCGCCAGGGGGCTTTGGAAGCCTGGGGCGGTTTATCATGGAGGGTATTTACATGCGTTACCACAAGGCATTTGCCGCGACTTTTCTGCTGACGGCCCTGTCGCAGCAGACAGCCTTTGCCGACCCTGTCATCAGCGGTGAATTCGGGCTGTCGGCGGGGGCATCCATTCTGACGAATGCGGACGAAGGTGGTGGCGAAGTCGACGATGAGCCCTCCCATTCCTTTGCGGTGGATGGCAGCGTATCGGTCGCCTTCAGTGACTGGATTGCGACAGTCGATGCCTATGCCATGGACAGGGATGACAAGGGGCTGGACTTCAACGATTTTGCACCGGGACGCTTTGCCAGCCTCGGTCTGCATCTTGGGCGGGATTTCGGCCCGTACTATGTCGGGGCATTCGTCGGGCGGAACTATTTTCAGGGCGTTGACAATGAGAACAATGGGCGGTCGAGGCATGGAGACATCTTCGGCATCGAGGCCGCTTATGACGTGTCGGAAACGATCGTCGCCTACGGTCACGTCGGGGATGCCGAGATGGATGTCGATGGTGGGGATACGGCGTTTGACGGCATGTTCTGGCGTCTTGGCGCGGCGGTGGAAGTGAATGACAGAATGGATGCCTCGATTGAATTCGAAGGTGGCGAGTCCGACGATATCTTTGAGGATCCGGGTGATTCCGGGGATTACTTCGTTGTCACCCTGGCGGGCGAGTATCAGCTTTCAGAACGGCTGATCGGGACCGTGTCACTGTCGCGCATGAGCATTCATGCAAACGACGAGGAGTCCGGGAAAGACACGCAGATCATGGTGGGCTTGCGCGTGCCTTTCGGTGCGGCGCAGCGGGAAAGGGGCAATCTTTCCACATCCTACCGGCCAGGTCTGGCCGCAGCCTGGGCTGAGGCGCTCGATTGACCAGGATGATCTGCGCGGGGAAGGGGCGGTCACTGGGGGCCGCCCTTTTTCTGTGTCATTTTTCAGGGATCAGTCCACGCGGGCTGAACCGGATCACGCCTGCCAAAAAATCATCACCACGCAGCGAACGGCAAGATTGGGGTCGGACCGATCAGTAGCATTGAAGGATTGTCCAGACCTTGCTGAAATCACCTGCCCTCAAGTCAGCTTGTCGTATCCAGAAGTAAAGTATGCCGCTGTCGCCCCACATCATTTCAGCATCATCGTCGCTGTCGATCTGCAGCAGCAACTGCCAGTCGTTATTGGCGGCAAGAATGCGCTTGCCTTCGTCCGACCGATAGACATCGCCATCTCCGCAATAAAGACCTGCGGACACCAAAGCACACTCCTGCTCCATCGCATTCTGAATGTTCCTCGAATATCCCGCCATTCGATGATCAGGACCGCCAAAGCGATGTAACCAGTCCTGTGCGGTGATCGCGACCCGTTCATCCGCAGAGAGAAAATCTGCATAGGTCTCGCGGGTGTCGCTTGGCAAATCAAGGGCGTCAAAGTGCATGCCTTCGGCGGGCACCGGGCAGAATTGCTGGATTGGTTCCAGCACCACTTGTGCAAAGGTCACAAGCGGCGGGGTTGTTGCCGGTGGATCGCGTGGTGCAACATTTTCACTTTTCGCCAGATGGATGACCCGAAACCCCGGGGCGTCGTTGGGGTCAAAACCCCATCCTTCGTAGATCATATCATAAAAGAAATAGAGCATCCCTTGCTGAGGCAATGCGAGTTCCGGCGGGGATAACGCCGCGACTTCGGCAAGGTTGATCTGCGCCAGAAAGCTGAGCGGTTGTGGCCTCGTCAGAAAAGCACTGATGATGGGATCAGGGTTTGAAGCCAATAGTTTAGTTACAAAGCCTTTGGGGGTACGAAGCGTGAAGCTTTCACGGATTGGCCACGCCATGTCTGGTGGCATGTCAGGGCGACCGCCGATCTTGGTTCTGGCAGGGTTGCTGATCTTTGCATCGTCGGATGCATGACGCAGGTGAATTGCGTTTCGCGCTTGGCCCACAAGCGCGGTTGCGTACGGTGCCAATGGCGTCTTTGCCAGACCTGCGAACAGGCTTTCAGCATCAGTTGCGTAGGCTTGTGGCGCCGGAGGTTCGATGCGTGATGATTTGCCAAAAACCTTTTGCCACCATGATGTTGCCATGTCTGTTTACCTTAATCCGCACGAAGCATTTTCATCACAGCATAGCGCAGTACGGCAAGAACGGTTATCGACGCACGCAGAAATCTCTGTTTGCCCTATTTTTCGGGGATCAGGCCACGCGGGCTGAACCGGATGACGAGCAGCAGGATCACACCCAGCGACAGCAGGCGCATGTGTTGGGCGTTGTCATTCAGGTTGGCCTTGAACGCGCCATCGGGCATGAGATACGTGATGTAGCCCATGATGCTTGGCCCGAGGTTTTCGGCAACCAGCCACAGCCAGCCGATGAAAAGGCCGCCGAGGACCGAGCCCCAGTTGTTGCCCGACCCGCCGACGATGACCATGACCCAGATCAGGAAGGTGAACTGCAAGGGGTTATAGGTGCCGGGGTTCAGGATGCTTTGCATGTTGGTCATCATCGCACCCGCGACGCCGACGATGGCCGAGCCGATGATGAAGACCTGCAGATGCTGACGCTTTACATCCTTGCCCATCGCCTCGGCCGACACCTCATTGTCGCGGATGGCGCGCATCATCCGGCCCCAGGGGGAGGCGAGCGCGCGTTCGGACAGCCAGATGATCAGGGCGAGCACGAGGGCGAACAGGATCGCATATTCGACCTTCACCAGGATGGACGAGGCGGTAACGGGATCAAAGCCCCAGCTTGCGGCGGTTTGGGTGAACCAGTCGGCCTTTTGCAGATCGACCTCTTTCGGGACGGGCCAGGGGCGGGGCAGTTCATTGACCATCTTCACGCCGCGCGCGAGCCAGTCTTCGTTCTTCATCACCGAGACGATGATTTCGGCGATGCCAAGCGTGGCGATGGCCAGGTAGTCAGAGCGCAGACCAAGGGCGGTCTTGCCGATGGCCCAGGCGGCCGCGGCGGCCATCAGGCCACCGACGGGCCAGGCGATCATCGCGGTCAGGCCGAGGCCGCCGATATTGCCATAGGTCTGCGGTTCATACGCCTCGATCCCCGCGATGGCCCCGTCAAAGAGCCAGCGATAGGCGACAAAGCCGCCGACAAGCACGCCGATCAGGGCGATGGTGCGGGGCCGTCCGGGGGCCATGCGTTTGTAGACGAAGACCGACAGGAAGATGGCGGCCACCCCGAAGATCAGGGCCAGTACCAGTTGCGGCCCGCCCGCGGCCCAGCCGCCCGGCACGGGTTCGGAGGCAACCAGCACGACGGCATTGAACAGGCCCGCATAGCCCCACTGCATGTTGAGCCCCAGGGCCATGACGGCAAAGATCAGCGACATGTTCAGGATGCTGAAGGCGTAGTTCCAGCTTTCGATCTGGGCGGCCAGCACGAACAGAATGGTGACACCGGCAAAGAGCAGGGCGTTGCGATAGCGGGTCATATCGTTTTCCCCTTGAAAAGGCCGGTCGGCATGAACAGCAGCACGATGATGAGGATCGTGAAGCTGACCGCGAATTTGTAGTCGGTGGACAAAAGCTGCACCAGCGTATCGGGTGCCCAGGCATCGGGGACGAGGTAGGTGAGCACCTTTTTCCAGGCATAGGTGACCATCACCTCGCTGAACGCGATCAGGAACCCGCCGACGATGGCCCCGATGGGGGAGCCAAGGCCACCCACGATGGCGGCGGCGAACATCGGCAGCAACAGCTGGAAATAGGTGAAGGGTTTGAATGATTTATCCAGGCCGTAAAGGACGCCTGCGATGGTGGCCAATGCGGCGGCGATGATCCAGGTAACGGCCACGACGCGGTCGGGGTTGATGCCGGAAAGAAGGGCGAGATCCTCGTTATCGGAATAGGCGCGCATGGATTTGCCGGTGCGCGTCTTCTGCAGGAACCAGAACAGCAGGGCCATCACGATGAGTGCGGTGACAAGGGTCAGGCCTTGGGTGGATTTGATGGCGAGGCCTTCGGCAAGGCCGGTGGCGGCCTTGAAATCCCCGGCCGAGATGATGAAGCGTTCGCCGTCAAAGAAATCCTGATCATCGACGCCGATGCCGAAGCGGACAATGGCGTTCATGATGAAGGTGACGCCGAGCGAGACGATGACAAAGGTGGCGGGTGTCGCGCGTTTCGTGCGGTGAAACCTGTAGACGACCAGATCGGTGCCGAGGACCAGCAATGCGGTCGCGG
>JAAFHS010000267.1 GCA_013298485.1 Rhodobacterales bacterium | reverse complement strand
ATTGGACGCTTTCACCCGCGACGAGATGAACAAGCTGGTCGAGGAGATCTGGATCGAGGCGCGCAAGACCGTCGTTCTGATCACCCATTCCATCGTGGAGGCCGTCTTTCTGGCCGACAAGGTGTACATCATGAGCGCCCGACCAGGCCGGATCGCCCGGATCGTCGATGTCCCGTTTCCGAGGCCCCGGTCGCTGGCGCTGATGGAGACGCGCGAGTTCTTCGAACTTGTGAACGAGATCAAGCACGACATTCAACATCAACCAACCGGCCGCGTTCACATGCCGGCGGCAGAGTAGGCTTACATGGCAGAACTAACGAAATCGACGTCAGACCAAGCGGGCGGTCTCGGGCTTACCGGCGCGACCGGGATTGCCAGCGGCATCGGGGGGCAAAGCACGCGTGAGATTGTCGCGATCATCGCGGTGGCCGTGCTGATCGTTGGGGGGGGGAGTTCCTTCTGCGCTTCTTCGAAGTCCCGCAGTATATCCTGCCAACGCCCTCGCAGATTGGCGCTGTGTTCGGGTCGGCTGAAATTGGCACCATCGCGCAGCACTATGGCTATACGCTGGTGGAGCTGTTTTCCGGCTACGCCATCGGGGCAAGCATCGGCTTGATCCTCGCCGCTGTGATCACCCAGTTTCCCTTCGTTGAAAAAGTCATCACGCCCTACATCCTGCTGTTGGTGACAACGCCGATGCTGGCGCTTGTTCCGCTATTGATCCTCAATTTCGGCTTTGGCTATACGCCGCGCATCATCGCGGTGGCGCTGGCGTCCGGTCCGATGGTGATGATCAACGCCGCCACCGGGTTCCGCCGGGTCGATGCGATGAAGATCGCGCTGGCGAAGTCCTATGGGGCGACAACTTTGCAGATCTTCATGAAGATCCGGGTGCCGATGGCGATGCCCATGGTGATCGTGGGCCTGATGATAGGCGCGATCTTCGGCATGATCACAGCGGTGGGTGCCGAGATGTCGGGTGGCGGATTTGGCCTAGGCAGCCGGTTGACGACCTATTCCTCGACCCTGCGCATGCCCGAATTCTTTGCCTGCATCGTGATCCTCGCGGTGACAGGGATCGCCATCTACGCCTTCTTCTTCTGGCTCGGCAAGAAGCTCGCCAGCTGGGAAAGCTGAAGTATCCGGGCAAGAAACCCGCGTCTTGCCTGCCTCAGTCAATGCGGTTGTACACTCGACGGGAGGAAACACTATGACGTCCAACAAGATCACAAGACGCCGGCTGCTGCAGGTGGGGGCCGGTGGAATGGTCACGACCACCATCCTTGGCGGCGGGCTGCTTGCGCCCGGCGCAGCCTTTGCCAAGCCCTATGAGAAATTCACCTGGATTTCGCCACGCGGCACGATAGAGGTGATGGATGACTACCCGTACTGGGTCGCCAAGGAGATGGGCTATTTCGGCGATCTCGGCGTCGAAACCTCGATGGAGCCTGGGCCTTCGGACGGCACCGCCGTTGTGAAGTTCGTGGCCGTCGAACAGGCCGACATCGGCTTTCCCTCGCCGGGGGTGCTGTCCTTTGCCGTGAACAACGGAATGGATCTGGTGTCGATCTTCGGCAGCGGCTACCTGGACCTGTTCAACATCGCCTTCCGCAAAGGCGAAGGCATGACCGATCTCAAGGGCCTGGAAGGCAAGACCGTGTTGCTTGGCTCGGCAGCCTGGCAGGCGATCGCCGACCCGATGTTCGCCGCCGTCGGGGTTGATCCGAAGAAGATCACCTATGTCGAGGCTGGCTGGCCGACCTGGACCACGGCACTTGCCGGTGGCCAAGGCGATGCGTGCCTGGCATGGGAGGGTCTGCGTGCCGATCTGGGTGCCAAAGGCCTCGACTTCGACTACTGGCTGGGCATGCGCGGCTCGCCGTTGCCGTCGAACTCGCTGGTGGTGCGCCGGTCCGATCTTGAGGACCCGGATCGTCTGGCCTTCCTGCAGAAGTACCTGCGCGGCTGGGCGATGGGCAGCGAATTTGCCGATCGCAACCCGCGCGCTGCAGCGGAAATCGTCTTCAAGGCGTTGCCGACCACCCGTGCGAACTATGGGCCGCGTGCGGGCACCGAAAGCCTCATGCAGATCCACCGGACCTTCAAGGGCGACATGACCAAGCGCGGCGGCTGGGGTGAACACGATATTCCGGCTTGGGATGCATTCTTCAAAATCCTGAAGGATATCGGCATGTCGAGCATCAATATCGACACCGCCCGCTATGTGACCAACGACTACATCGCCGATGCGAATGCGTTCGACATGGCCAAGGTTCATGCGGATGCCGATGCCTATGTGCTGCCGGAAGACCTCGCCGCCATCGACATGGCGGACGTCGAAGCGAACTTCTACAGCAACGTCATCAACTGATCCAATCGCGCGCCGGAGACGGCGCGCGCCACCTGACGCGGAGCAGACAGATCGGTTGCCCAAAGGGCCGGGCTCCGACTGGCACCGTGTTCCCCCGCCGGACACCACCTCCCGATGCCCGGCGGGGCTTTCTGACCCAGCCCCGATCCCCGCAGTCACGGACGACCAGAATGACGCAATTCATCAATGCCAAGGAAGACATCGTCCAGGAGGCACTTGACGGTGTCCTCGCGGCTTCGGGCGGGGCGTTGTCGCGGCTGGACGGATACCCGTTCATCCGCGTCATCCTTCGGTCCGACTGGGACAAATCCCGTGTCGCGATCATTTCGGGCGGCGGGTCTGGGCATGAACCGGCGCACGCCGGGTTTGTCGGTCCGGGCATGCTGTCTGCCGCTGTCTGCGGTGATGTTTTCGCCTCGCCGTCGGTTGATGCGGTTCTGGCAGGCATTCTGGCCGTGACGGGAAAAGCCGGATGCCTGCTGGTCGTCAAGAACTACACCGGTGACAGACTGAACTTCAGCCTTGCCGCAGAGCGTGCCCGGACATTCGGCCTGAATGTGAACATGGTGATTGTGCAGGACGATATCGCAATCCCTGGCCTCAGCCGACCGCGGGGCGTCGCCGGAACGCTGCTCGTTCAAAAGATCGCAGGTGCAGCCTCTGAACGGGGGGGCGATCTTGAAGCGGTAACCCGGGCCGCACAGCGTGCGGCCGACAATGCCATCAGCTTCGGCATGTCGCTGGACACCTGTACGGTGCCGGGATCGACGAAGGAAGACCGTGTCCGGCCTGGCGAGATCGAACTCGGCCTTGGCATTCACGGCGAACCCGGTGTGCAGACGATCCCTTTCGAGGGCGTGAGCCAAGTAATGTCGCGCGTCATACCCGAATTCGCGAAAAGGTTGCAGCTTGGGCGCTATGTGGCGCTTCTGAACAACCTCGGCTCTACGACAGGACTGGAAATGTCAATTGTCGCAGAAGAGTTGCGGCAGTCGTCCATCGGCAGCGCAATCTCGCATATCATCGGACCCGCCGCGATGATGACGGCGCTCGATATGCACGGCTTCTCGCTTACGCTATATCCGCTGGGTGCCGAGGACGCGGACCTGCTTTCGGCAGATACCAAGGTGCGGGCCTGGCCGGGCATGCAGCCCTTTTCGGCAGCCCTTGTCATTCCGCTCCCCGTTGGCCTTGAGCAGGCTTCTCTGGCACCTTCGGCAAACCCAGCAAACAAGGCGATACTTGAGCGCGCATGCGCGGCACTGATCGCGGCTGAAACCGATCTGAATACGCTTGATGCAAAATCGGGCGACGGCGATACCGGGTCTACGCTTGCCGGTGCCGCAAGAGCCCTGATCGCACGCATCGACCAGCTTCCACTTGCTGATCTCACGCAGCTTCACAGAGCGATCGGTCAGGAACTGAGCCAGACCATGGGCGGATCGTCCGGTGTTCTGCTGGCGATCCTCTTCACGGCGACGGGCGATGCCCTGTCCAGAGGTCTTGGTTTGACGTCCGCCCTGAAGGTTGGTCTGACGCGCATGCAAGAGGTGGGTGGGGCAAAGCCGGGCGACCGGACGATGATCGATGCCCTAGATCCGGCTCTCGATGCCCTGCCGCGCGGATTGGCTGAAGCTGCGACCGCTGCGCGCGCAGGGGCAAATCTGACCGCAACCATGTCCAAGGCACTTGCTGGCCGGGCGACCTACATCAGTGCCGAGCAGTTGAAAGGGCATATTGACCCTGGAGCAGAAGCGGTTGCAAGGCTGTTCGAATGCTTGCGCGAAACACTCCCTATTTGACATGCGTGTTGAGTACAACGCGAGAGGCTCCATTCAAAAGAAAGACCAAGCGCTCCCGGATCGAGATGATCACTGATACTCCAGTACTCACCCAGATATCCGGGACATCTTGGGGCAAGACCCAAATGCGGCCTAAGAAAACTGCGCTTCACCCGGCCGCAAACTCGGATACAGTCTGACCGCGGTCATGTTTCCTCCAACGAACGGCAGCTTTGGGGTACGAAAAAACGGAACCCTACGTCATGATGAATGACTGCTTCCCCCCACTGCACAGATAGCGTCAGTTAACTGGCCCCGAACGTCCTAGTCTGTGAACCGTGCTGATCGCTCGATCACGATCGCAGCCACATCTTCCCGCGCTGTTTCCGAAGTC
>JAAFHS010000266.1 GCA_013298485.1 Rhodobacterales bacterium | reverse complement strand
CCGATCAGAGGTTCAACCGGAAGCACAGAAAACCACGCTCTGTCGGCCCCAGGTTCTGCGGACGGAACCGCGCGATATCATCCATGTACCCCGCCGCCTCCGGCCCGGTCTCGATCACCACGGATGTGCCGGGCAGGGGTTGCAACCGCCATCCGGGCGGCGGGGCTGCCGGCAGCACCTGCTGTGCTGCGATCTGATGCAGCAGGATGTCGCGCATCGTCTCGGCCCCGGTTGCGATCACTTGCGGTGGTGTGGCCTGCCGCGCCCGCATCACCCCGACCCGGTAGCAGTTGGTCGCCAGCGCAAACCGCGCCTCGGGATCAATCGCGCGCCCCGCAAAGCACAGATCGCGAATGCGCCGCGCCCCCGGATCGACCAGATTTCCCTGCAGATCATACCGCGCCGGGGCGGCCAGATCGACGGCATAGCTGACGCCCGCAATCATCTCGATCCCGAAGCCCGGGAAGGCCGGGTCCAGCAGCGCCTGATCCGGGCGGCCCGGCATCAGACGCGCATAGGCGCTGACCGCGCGTTCCAGCCAGTCTTCAACCTCGGCTCCCGTCAGGATGATGGCCGTAAACGTGTTGGGAAAGATATAAAGATCAGACACATGCCGCATCAGCAGCGGGCCTGCCGGCACATGGGTAAAGTTCCGCGGCCCGCCGCGCCCGCCCGTCTTGAACGGGGCCACCGCCGACAGGATGGGCAGGTCGCTCCACTGTGTTCCTGCGACGGCTGCGCGCAGATGACGCGTCTGCGCCCCGGCGATCAGGCGCTGCATCGGCGCGTCATCCACCAGCGCGAAGAAACTGTGCAACGGCACCGCCGTCTGCCCGATCGGCTGGGCCATCCAGTCCCGCACCGCCCGGTGCGCCGGGGCGGCCAGCGCCAGCAGACCGGGGTCATCCTCCACCAGCGCGCGCGCCTGCCCCTTGGCATCGCAGGCAGCAATCGGGCGCGCCTCGGCCCCGCCGCGCTGCACCCGCCAGCCGCCCCCTTCGCGCACCAGCGTGAGGTCGATCACCCCCAGATGCGATCCATGCGTGCCCGGCATCACCGTGGGCACGCCGTGCAGGGTGCCCCGGTCCAGATCGACGCCGCCGCAGCCGGCAAAATCGGGGGAGGGAAACACCTGATGCGCATGCCCCAGCACCAGCGCATCAAGGCCCGGCAGGGCTGCCAGCAGCACGCCCGCATTTTCGGCCCCCCTCACGGCCTGCGCCCCGCCCAGACCGGTATGGGCCAGGGCCATCACCAGATCGGCCCCCTCGCTGCGCAGGCAGGCGATGGCATGGGCCGCCGCCTCGACCATGTCGCGGGCGGCCAGCGGCTCGTCGATGCGCGCGCCGTCCCAGTCCAGCACCTGTGGCGGGGTCAGCCCGAAAATGCCCACGCGCAAAGGGTGCAACGCGCCCGTCTGGTCGGCCACCATCCGGTCAAGGATGACATAGCGTGGCAGCAGCGTATCGTCGTCACGCGGTGTGGCGCCCTTGCGGGTCAGCATGTTGGCCGACACCACGGGATAGCGCACATCCGCCAGCGCACGGCGCAAAAACCCCATGCCATGGCTGAATTCATGGTTGCCCAAGGTGGCGGCATCACAGCCCAGCGCATTCAGCGCGGCAATCATCGGATGCACCGGCGCGCCCTGCCCGCCCGCCTGATGATCCGCCAGGGGATTGCCCTCGATCAGATCGCCGTTGTCGACGTAAAGGGAATTGCCGACCTCGGCCCGGGCCGCCGCGATCAGGGCCGCCACCCGCGCCAGCCCGACGGTTTCGGACGGCCGGTCAGCATAATAGTCCCAGGCCAGGAGATGGGCATGCAGATCAGATGTCGCCAGCAAGCGAAAGGCGACGGTAGGGGCAGTTGACGACAGATCTTTCACAGGCTGGCCTTGGGTATCAGGTGACAATCCAGAACAACGGCAACAGATCTTCAAACGGCCCAGCACGGTGTAGGCGACACAAGAACAGGGTCATACAACCCTAAGGCGATTATTCTAGGGGAAATTTTTGCAAACGGTTGCATTTTTACGCAACGTTGCATTTTTGGCAGGCACGCATGGCAGCATTTGCCAGCGCAACCGCGCCATGACATGAAGGCGGAAAAAGGGGGCGGTTGAGATGCGCCATGCAGAAAGCGTGACATTCGGCGGCTCGCAGCTAGACCGCGCGGCGGCCCTGCGGGGCGATACCGCCCGCATCGCGGCGCTGCTTGAGGCGGGCAGGGTGCTGCCGGTCTGGCGGGGCAAGCCGCTGACGGATGGGGCGGGTCTTGTCTGGCTGGCGCATGATCATCCCGTCCTCGCAGGCGATGCGCCGCGGGTCTTTCTGGGGATCGACGATGGCGTGCCGCGGTTTGCGCAGGATATCAGCGCCTGGCAGCCCGGGACGGAAACAACGTCTGTCGGCAGCTTTGTCGACCCTTCGGTGCAGCGTCATCCGGCCCTGCCCGCAACGGCGGGCTTTGCCGAATTGCGCGGTCTGATGACGATCCTGTCGCCGCGCGACGCAGAGCTTGCCGCAACCGCCCGCGCCATCCTGCAATGGCACGACACGCACGGGTTCTGTGCCCGATGCGGGGCGGCATCGGATGTGACGATGGCGGGGTGGCAACGCCAGTGCGCGGCCTGCGATGCGCATCACTTTCCACGCACCGACCCCGTGGTCATCATGCTGGTCACGCATGGCAACCGCTGCCTGATGGGCCGCAGCCCCGGCTGGCCCGAGGGCATGTATTCCTGCCTTGCGGGTTTTGTCGAACCCGGCGAGACGGTCGAGGCGGCGGTCAGGCGCGAGGTGGCCGAGGAGTCGGGCATCGTCGTGGGGGCCGTGCGCTATCTCGCCAGTCAGCCCTGGCCATTTCCGGCCTCGCTGATGATCGGCTGCGCGGCAGAGGCGGAGAGCGAGATCATCACCATCGATCCGGCAGAACTGGAAGATGCCCTGTGGGTCAGCCGGGAAGAGATGATCACCGTGATGGCCGGGGAACACCCGCGCCTGAAACCGGCCCGCAAAGGGGCGATTGCGCATTTTTTGATTGCGAACTGGCTGGCGGATCGGCTTGGATAATCGCAGAACCGCAAGCAAAGAACCGCCGACGGATAACGGTGGCAGTCAAGGGCAGCAGCATGAAGGTTACCTCACGCCACGATATCGACGCACCCGCCGCATTCGTCTTTGAAACCCTGACGGATTTCGACAGCTGGGAACGCAGCGCGATGCGGCGCGGGGCCGATGTCGTGCGGACAGACAGGATGACCGCGGTGGCGGCGGGCCTGGCCTGGCTCGTCCGCTTCCGGTTTCGTGGGAAGGAGCGCAAACTCGCCGTGCGGCTGGCCAGCATTGATGCACCCGCCCGCATCGGGTTTGCCATGGAGGGTGCGCTGTTTGACGCGACCTCGGTCATCGATCTGATGGAGCTGGGGCCGAACCGCACGCGGCTGGTGATGGTGGGCGAGGCAAAGCCGAAAACCCTGGGCGCACGGCTGATGCTGCAATCCCTGCGCCTCGCGCGGGCCCGCGTGCAGCGTCAGGTGGACCGCCGCGTTGCGGCCATCGCCGACGAAATCACCGACCGCTACCGCGCCACCCGGCGGCCTGTCGGCATGGGTGTACGCTAACCCCGCTGACGGTCGGCCGGATAGACGCCCAGCAGGTTCATGCTGGACGTGAAATACGCCAGTTCCTCCAGCGCACGCGCGACGGGTGCGTCATCCGGATGCCCTTCGATATCGGCATAGAATTCCGTCGCCGTGAAGGACCCGCCCACCATATAGCTTTCCAGCTTGGTCATGTTCACGCCATTGGTCGCAAACCCGCCCATCGCCTTGTACAGCGCCGCCGGAATGTTGCGCACCCGGAAGGTGAAGGTCGTCATCATCTTGTCCGCCCGCCGTGCGAGGTCGGCGGCCCGCGCCATCACCAGAAACCGCGTCGTGTTATTCGCCTGATCCTCGATCTCGCGCGCCAGCACATCCAGCCCGTAAATCTCGCCCGCCAGTTCCGACGCCAGCGCCGCCAGCGCGGGATCGCCCTTTTCGGCCACGATCTTGGCCGATCCCGCCGTATCCGCCCCCGTCACCGCCCGCAGGCCATGCGCGCGCAGGAAATCCCGGCACTGGCCCAAAAGCACCGTATGGCTCATCGCGGCCTTGACCGCGCTCAGCGGCGTGCCCGGCACCGCCAGCAGGTTGATATGCACCCGCACGAACGCCTCATCCACGATCCTGAGGCCCGATCCCGGCAGCAGCGAATGGATATCGGCCACCCGCCCATAGGTCGAATTTTCCACCGGCAGCATCGCCAGATCCGCATCACCCGTGCGGCACAGCTCAATCGCGTCTTCAAACGTGCGGCAGGGCACGGCCTCCATATCGGGGCGCGCCTGACGGCAGGCTTCGTGCGAATAGGCCCCCGGTTCCCCCTGAAATGCGATCCGACCCGCCATGCCGCCAACTCCTTCTTCCACATATCCCGCAAAAGGGGCGATTAGTCGCGCGTCTACACCTTGAATCCGGTGGGTGGAAGCGGGTAGATACCGCGCAATACGG
>JAAFHS010000265.1 GCA_013298485.1 Rhodobacterales bacterium | reverse complement strand
GAAGGCCTGAAAGTCATGGATATCGCCGACGCCGCCAAATGGTGCGACCTCATCATGTTCACCATGCCGGATGAGCTGCAGGCCGACACCTATAAGAAATACGTGCACGACAACCTCCGCGAAGGCTCCGCCATCGCCTTCGCCCACGGCCTCAACGTCCATTTCGGCCTGATCGAGCCGAAGAAGGGCGTCGACGTCATCATGATGGCCCCGAAAGGCCCCGGCCACACCGTGCGCGGCGAATACACCAAGGGCGGCGGCGTGCCATGCCTTGTCGCCGTGCATCAGGACGCGACCGGCAAGGCGATGGAGATCGGGCTTTCCTACTGCTCCGCCATCGGCGGTGGGCGGTCGGGGATCATCGAGACCAACTTCCGCCAGGAATGCGAAACCGACCTCTTCGGCGAACAGGCTGTCCTCTGCGGCGGCCTTGTCGAGCTGATCCGCATGGGCTTCGAGACGCTGGTCGAGGCCGGGTATGAGCCCGAAATGGCCTATTTCGAGTGCCTGCACGAAGTAAAGCTGATCGTGGACCTGATCTACGAAGGCGGCATCGCCAACATGAACTACTCGATCTCCAACACCGCCGAATACGGCGAATACGTCTCCGGCCCGCGCATCCTGCCATATGCTGAGACGAAGGCCCGGATGAAAGAGGTGCTGACCGATATCCAGACTGGCAAGTTCGTGCGTGACTTCATGCAGGAAAACGCCGTCGGCCAGCCGTTCTTCAAGGCGACGCGCCGCATCAACGACGAACACCAGATCGAAAAGGTCGGCGAAAAACTCCGCGCGATGATGCCTTGGATTTCCAAAGGCAAGATGGTCGACCGCGCGCGGAACTGACCCGGGGGATGGGCAGAATTGCCCATCCTACACAACGCAAATCACGTAGGATGGGCAATTCTGCCCATCTGCCCCTTGGCAAAGGATATCACATGACCGGACGCTTGCAGGGCAAGATCGCGATCATCTCAGGCGGGGCCACCGGCATGGGCGGGGCGGCAAGTCTGCTGTTTGCCGCCGAGGGGGCTGCGGTCGCCATCATCGACCGCAACCTGGATCAGGCGCAGGCCCGCGTGGCGGAAATCACCACCGCAGGCGGCCGGGCCATCGCCCTTGCCGCCGATGTGTCGGACGCCAGACAGGTGCAGGCCGCCGTCGATGCGGCCACCGCCGCCCATGGGCCGGCCAATGTCCTTTTCAACCACGCGGGTACCATCGTCATCAAACCCTTCCTCGACACGACCGAGGAGGAATGGGACTGGCTGCATGCGGTCAACGTCAAATCCATGTTCCTGATGACCCGCGCCGTCCTGCCCGGCATGATCGCGCAAGGCGGCGGTTCCATCGTCTGCACCTCCTCGATCAGCGCCGTTGCGGCCACCCCGATGGAAGTGCTCTACGGCACCACAAAGGGCGCCTGCCACCAGTTCGCCCGCACCATCGCCGTCGAATTCCGCGACCGTGGCATCCGCTGCAATGCCGTCTGCCCCGGTTTCGTGCGCACACCCCATGGCCTGCGCGAGGTGGAGGATCTGACGCGCCTCGGTGTCGATGCCTCCGATGCCGCGATGGCCGCCCTGCAGGGCCGCATTGCGGAGCCAGAGGAGGTCGCGCGCGCGGCCCTGTTCCTTGCATCCGACGATGCGAGTTTCATCAACGGCACGCATCTTTTTGTGGATAACGCCTTTACCGCCGTGTGATTTTCCGCCCCTTTGGCACGCACAACCGCCGGATGAGCGTTCCTTTGCGCATCTGGCATGGCCGCATGGGCAGAAGACGGCCCAGCCTGCCGCAAACGCCTTTCAATTGCGCCGTACTGTCCCATCTTTGGACCATCGCAGCCAAGGATGGATCTGATGCAATCACCCCCGCTTGATGCCTTGCGCCCGCAGCCGACCGGCGGGTTGATCGTGACCTTCAAGGCAGGCGTCGACCATGCCGCACAAGAGGCCTGCCTGCATGATTGCATCGGCGCCGGTGCCCGCAGTTTTTCCACAGCATCCGAAGACATGGCCGATGTCGATGCCGCAACTAGTGCCGTCCTGCTGGACGACAGCGGTATCGCGGTGGTTTTTGACCGCGACGACACGCCCGCCATCCAGAACCGTCTGGCCACCGCCGACATGATCCAGGAGGTCCGCCCCGAATTCTGGATGTTCGCCATGGATCAGTTTCAGGATACACGCGCCGCCACATGGGGGCTGCAGGCGACAGGCGTTCTGCAATCACCCTGGACGGGCAAGGGCATCCGCCTTTGCGTGCTGGACACCGGGATTGATCTGCAGCACCCCGATTTCCTGGTGCGCGCCATCACGCAGCGCAGTTTCGTGCCCGGCGAAGGGGTGGAGGATGGCAATGGCCATGGCACCCATTGCGCTGGCACCGCAGCAGGCTCGCGCCCCAAGGGCAGCACGCCGCGCTACGGTGTGGCCCCCGACGCGGCCCTGCATGTCGGCAAGGTGCTGTCCAACGCAGGATCGGGCCGCGAACGCGATATCATCGCAGGCATGCTCTGGGCCATCAGCGCGGGATGCGAGGTGATTTCGATGTCGCTTGGCCGCGCGGTCGGCGTCGGTGAAGGGCCGTCGCCCGATTACGAACGCCTCGGGCAGATGGCCTTGCAGAAAGGCGCGCTGATCGTTGCAGCTGCGGGCAATGACAGCGCGCGGCGCTATGGCAACATTGCGCCCGTGGGGGCACCGGCCAATTCGGCCGCCATCATGGCGGTGGCGGCGGTCGACCAGATGCTGGATGTGGCCGAATTCTCATCAGGCGGGATCAATCCGGCGGGGGGTGAGGTTGATATCGCAGCCCCCGGTGTCGGGATATTCTCCGCCGCCCCGCGGCCCGAGATGTACCGCATCCTGCGCGGCACCAGCATGGCTTGCCCGCATGTGGCGGGCCTGGCGGCATTGCTCGCCGAAAGTGACGCATCCCTGCGCGGACAGGCCCTGTGGGACCGGGTCACGGCCACCGCACGCCGCCTGCCGCTTGATCCGCGCGATGTGGGCGCAGGCCTGGCGCTGGCACCGGGCGGGGCGGCAGTGGCATGACCTTGGCGCGCGGGGGCGAAATGCCTATGTTGGCATCATGACAGAGATTCAGATCAAGGTGATCCTCGACGCGGCCCATATCGGGCAGACCGATGCGATGTGCCGCGCGCTGGCCGACCTGGGCATGACCGTGGAAAGCAGCTTTCCCGACATCGGCGTCATCTTCGGCGCCGGCGATCCTGCGCTGCTGCCACAGATGCAGGCGATGGACGGCGTGACCGAAGCCGTGGCCGAAGGCGTGATGAGCGCGCTGAAAGATCATTGAGGTCGGGTGCGTGCTTGCACGCACCGCGCGGCATGTCTCCAATAGAAAGGTGCGTGCAAGCACGCACCCTGCCGGAAAAAACGCAGGGTTCGCGTTCATTGCGCAGCATCCAGAACCGATCCTGAAAAGTTAATGACTTCTTAAAACAACCCTGTTTTGAAAACTCAACATATTGATATTCATATGACATCTTGAAAATTGACAGCCGTCAATTTTCCCTCAGACCGCCGCCTCCACCGCGGCCACGATGCCGCCCACCACATCGGCCAGCAGATCGGCATCCTCGGCCTCTGCCATGACCCGCACCAGCGGTTCAGTCCCCGATTTCCGGATCAGAAGCCGCCCCTTGCCCACCAGCCGCGCCTCGGCCGCCGCGATCACGGCCTGCACCGCCGCTGCGGCCAGCGGCTCCTGCCCGGCTGCATAGCGGACGTTCTTCAGCATCTGCGGTACCGTCTGAAACTGCCGGATCAACCCTGACGCCCCCTGCCCCGTCCGCGCCATCTCGGCCAGGAACTGCAATCCCGCAATCAGCCCGTCGCCGGTGGTTGCATAATCCGTCATCACGATATGGCCCGATTGCTCCCCGCCCAGGTTCCACCCGCCGCGCCGCATCGCCTCTACCACGTACCGGTCGCCCACAGCCGTGCGTTCCAGCCGCAGGCCGTGGCCCGCCAGATGCCGCTCCAGCCCCAGATTTGACATGACCGTGGCCACCAGCGCGCCCCCGCGCAGCCGCCCCTCCGCCGCCCAGCGTGTCGCGAGCAGCGCCATGATCTGATCGCCGTCGGCAACCGTGCCATGCTGATCCAGGATCATCACCCGGTCGGCATCGCCATCCAGACAGATGCCCACATCCGCGCCATGCGCCACCACCGCCTCGGCGGCGGTCTGGGTATGGGTCGATCCGCAGTGATCGTTGATGTTCTTGCCGTTCGGGGCCACGCCCACCGGGATGACCTCGGCCCCCAGTTCCCACAGCACTTCCGGCGCCGCCTTATAGGCCGCCCCGTTCGCGCAATCGATCACCACCTTCAGCCCGTCAAGGCGCAGACCCGCCGGAAATGTCGTCTTGGCAAATTCCTGATACCGCCCCCGCCCGTCCTCGATCCGCCGCGCGCGTCCGATGTTTTCCGGCTTGGCCGGGGTGATCTCGGCCGCAAGGATCGCCTCGATCTCGGCCTCCGCCTCATCGCTCAGCTTGAAACCATCGGGGCCGAAGAATTTGATGCC
>JAAFHS010000264.1 GCA_013298485.1 Rhodobacterales bacterium | reverse complement strand
CGATGGTGCCGGGCGATCATGTCACGGATGATGCGGGCACGGGGTTCGTGCATACCGCGCCCAGCCATGGTGATGACGACTACCAGATGGGCCTGAAATTCGGCCTGCCGATGACCTATAACGTCGAACCCGATGGCAGCTACCGCACCGACCTGCCGCTGTTTGGCGGCCAGCACATCATCACGCCAGATGGCAAGGAAGGCCCGGCGAATGTCAGCAACATCAAAGCCTTGGCAGGTTCGGGCGCATTGTTTGCCAAGGGGAAGCTGAAGCATTCCTACCCGCATTCCTGGCGGTCGAAAGCACCCGTGATCTACCGCAACACGCCGCAGTGGTTTGTGGCCATCGACAAACGCCTCGATGACGGCATGTCCACCTATGGTGAGACGATCCGCAAACGCGCGTTGAATTCGATCAACCAGCTGGTCGAATGGACGCCGGCCACGGGCCGCAACCGCCTGCATGCGATGATCGAGGCGCGCCCCGACTGGGTGCTGTCGCGCCAGCGCGCCTGGGGCGTGCCACTGACCTGTTTTGTGAAAAAGGGCGCGAAGCCGACCGATCCCGACTTCCTGTTGCGGAATGCGCAAGTGAACGCCCGGATCATCGCAGCGTTTGAGGGTGAGAGTGCCGATGTCTGGTTTGTGCAAGGATTCAAGGAACGCATGCTGGATGGCATCGTTGATCCGTCTGATTATATCAAGGTTGAGGATGTGCTGGATGTCTGGTTCGATAGCGGCTCCACCCATGCCTTCGTTCTGCGCGACCGGGAGGACGGGGCGGTCGATGGCATCGCCGATCTGTATCTGGAAGGCACGGATCAGCATCGCGGCTGGTTTCATTCCTCGATGCTGCAAGCCTGCGGAACCAAGGGGCGCGCACCGTACCGGGGCGTACTGACGCATGGTTTCACGCTGGACGAAAAGGGCATGAAAATGTCCAAGTCCGTCGGCAACACCACCGCACCGCAAGAGGTGATCGATGAATACGGCGCCGATATCCTGCGGCTGTGGGTGGCGCAGTCGGATTACACGATCGATCTGCGGATCGGGAAGGAAATCCTGAAAGGGGCGGCTGACAGCTATCGCCGCCTGCGCAATACCTTGCGGTTTCTGTTGGGCAATCTTGCGGGCTTCACGGATGCGGAAAGGGTGGAACCGACCCAGATGCCGGAACTGGAACGCTGGGTCCTGCACCGCCTTGCCGAACTGGATGCCGAGGTGCGCGCCGGTTATGCCAAGTACGACTTCCAAGGCGTGTTCACCAAGCTTTTTGCCTTTGCGACCACCGATCTGTCAGCCCTTTATTTCGACATCCGCAAGGACAGCCTGTATTGTGACGCGCCCACGACCTTACGCCGCCGCGCCTGCCGCACCGTGCTCGACCATGTGTTCCACCGCCTGACGACATGGCTGGCCCCGATCCTGGTGTTCACGGCGGAAGATGTGTGGCTGTCGCGGTTTCCGGAAGATCAGGGATCGATCCATCTGCACGATTTCCCGGAGACGCCCGCGGCATGGCGCGATGACGCGCTGGCGGCGAAATGGGATCAGGTGCGCGCCGTCCGCCGCGTGGTGACCGGCGCGCTGGAGGTGCAGCGCACGGCCAAGGTGATCGGCGCGAGCCTTGAGGCGGCACCGCAGGTGTTTGTGACCCCTGCGATGCAGGCGCAGCTTGGCGCGGACTTTGCCGATCTGTGCATCACGTCGGATATTGCGGTGACCACAACAAAGGTGCCGGATGGCGCATTCGCACTGGCCGATGTGCCGGATGTGGCCGTCTTGTTCCACCCTGCACAGGGCGTTAAATGCGAACGATGCTGGCGCGTGCTGCCGGATGTTGGCACGCACAAGCACCCAGGTACCTGCGCGCGTTGTGACGCGGCGTTGGGTTAAGGGCAGCAGGCATTGCCAGCAGCGGCCCTTGCGGCGCGTGTCGGTGACGGACCATCACCGGGCGCGTCGTCCAAGGGCGCCTCGGCCATCAGCCTTTCGGCCTGATACCGGGTCAGGCCAATATCCTGCAGCAGATGGTCATCGGCGCGTGACAGCAATTCGCCCACGGACCGGCGCAAATGCCAACGGACCTGCGCCCGCCGGAACAGGGTCAGAAACAGGTGCATGGACATGGCAATCTCCTTCATCTTGCGGACCTGATGAAGTTACGCCCTGTCTTGACATCAGACAAACAAATACTGATGATGTCAGCTATCCGTATCTCTGATGGCAACCCTGATGATCCCGCTCGACAGTGATCTGATGCGCAGCTTCCTTGCGGTGGCCGACACGGGCAGCGTGACGGCGGCGGCAGACCGGGTGGGGCGCACGCAATCGGCCGTGTCGATGCAGATCAGGCGGCTGGAAGACAGCCTTGGCCAGCCGCTGTTTCACCGTCTGCCGCGCGGGGTCGCGCTGACCGCACGGGGCGCGCAGCTGATGCCCTATGCCCGGCGCGTGACCAGCCTGCTGGACGAGGCGGCGGCCGCATTGCGGGAAAAGCCGCTGGCGGGGCCGGTCAGGATCGGCATTCCCGATGAATATGCCGAAACTGTGCTGCCGCGCGCGCTGGCCGCGTTTTCCGAACGCCATCCGGCAGTCGATGTGATGGTGCGGGTCGATTTCAGTGCGCCGCAGGTGGCGGCGCTGATGGCCGACAAGCTTGATCTGGCCGTCGTCTACGATTGCAGCGACATCACCGGGGATGAGGTGCTGTGTGTTGACCCGACGGTCTGGGTCACCTCCATCAGCCATGCCCAGCATCTGCAAAAACCGGTGCCGGTGGGTCTTTACTTCGGGTCGGACTGGTGCCGCGACTTTGCGGTGCGCTCGTTGGAGCAGCAAAGCATCCCGTGGCGGATGGGCTTTGAATGCGACACGTCCGGATCCCTCAGGATCGCGGCGCGGGCGGGGCTGGCCATCGCGCCCCTGTCGCGCAGCACGATCCCTGCCGGTTGCCGGGAACTGACGGAAGCCGACGGTTTTGCCGTTGTCGACCGTGCCCGCGTTCTGCTGCGGCGCAATCCGGGGGGCACCTCGCCCGCGATCGAGGGGTTGGCGGATATGCTGCGCGAGGCGTTCCGCCCGCTGGCGCAGGCCGCCGCGTGATGGCATCAGCGACGATCCCCAGCCCCTATGGCCCGCTGACCCTGACCGAACGGGACGGCGTGCTGACCAGCCTTGACTGGCGCGCGGGTCATGACGATCCGTCCCCGCTGCTGATCGACGCGGCAGAGCAGCTGGCGGCCTATTTCGCGGGGACATTGCGCGAGTTCACGCTGCCGCTGGATTTCGGCACGGGGCTGCACGAAGGCGTGCGCCGCGCCATGGCCGCCATCCCTTATGGCGAGACGCGTACCTATGGAGCGATTGCACGCGCGCTGCAGACAAATCCGCAAGCCGTGGGGCAGGCCTGCGGGGCCAATCCCCTGCCGATCCTGATCCCGTGCCACCGCGTGCTGGGTGCCAACGGCCTTGGCGGGTTTTCGGCCAAGGGGGGCGTGGAAACCAAGGTGGCCCTGCTGCGGCACGAAGGGGCGGCGTCGCTGCTGATCTGACGGTTGCAAGTGCGCGCAGGCCGCCATAGCCATACGATATGACGTTGCCTGTGTTCCTTGCCATACTTGCTGCTGCTTTCCTGCACGCAAGCTGGAACGCCATGCTGAAAACCGGCACGTCCAAGGTTGGCGGCATGCTGGTGCTGTCGCTGGTGGAAATCCCCATCGGGCTTGCGGTCGCGGCCACCCGGCCCGCGCTGATTGCAGAAGCTTGGCCATGGGTCGTCGCGTCCGCCGTGACCCATTTCGCCTACAAATCCTTCCTGACCTTCGCCTATGAACGCGGCGATCTGAGCCGCGTCTACCCGATTGCCCGCGGGGCGGCCCCAATGATCGTGGGGATCATCGGGGCGATCTGGATGATCGATCCGGTCACGCTGACGGAATATGCCGGCATCGCGACGCTTGGCCTCGGCATCGCGTTGATGGCGCGGGGCGTGTTCACCAGTGGCGAGAACCGCCGCCTGCTGCCCTTTGCGCTCGGGTCCGCCTGCGCCACAGCCTGTTATACGATGATCGACGGCTTGGGTGCGCGCGTATCGGGTGATGCGGTGGCCTATATCGCCTGGGTGTTTGTCGCCGATGGGTTTTTGTTTCCGGTCACGATTGTGGCGATGCGCAGGTTTGGCGTTGTCCCGCGCAAGGCCCGCGACTGGGGGCTGGGGGCCGTTGCTTCGGCGGCGAGTTACGGGGCCTATTCAGTCTCGGTCTGGGCCATGACCGTCGCCCCGATTGCACTGGTCGCAGCGTTGCGCGAGACATCGATCCTGTTTGCCGTGCTGATCGGATGGCTGGTGTTTCAGGAACGCATGGCGCGGGAAAAGGCCATTGCGATTGGGGTGATCACGGCAGGCGTCATCCTGACGCGGTTGTGAACCGCCCGGTGTCCCGGACGGGCCAGTTTTCAGTCGCGCAGGCGCACAAGGTCGGTCATCAGACCCGCCGTCCCGTTATGCACGGTCAGGCGTTCAACCTTGCCCGCGATACCCTGCAGCGCCTCAATTTCCTTGAGCCGCAGCATCA
>JAAFHS010000263.1 GCA_013298485.1 Rhodobacterales bacterium | reverse complement strand
GGTTCAGCACCACGATATTGCGCAGCACGTTCAGCAGCTGGCGCACGTTGCCGGGCCAGGGATAGTGGCGGAACAGGTTTTTGACGAAGGGATCAAATCCGTCGAACCGGCGCCCCTCTTCGGCGGCAAAGCGGGCAAGGGCGGCTTCGGCGATTTCGATCACATCATCGCCGCGGGCGCGCAACGGCGGCATGTGGATCGGCACGACGAACAGGCGGTAATACAGGTCTTCGCGGAACTGGCCGCGGCGCACAGCCTCCAGCGGGTCCTGGTTGGTGGCGCAGACGATGCGCACGTTCACCTTGCGCGGCCGTGTCGCCCCTACCGGCTGCACGGTGGAGGTCTGCAGGAAACGCAGCAGTTTGGTCTGCAGCGGCAGGGCCATCTCGCAGACCTCGTCCAGAAACAGCGTGCCGCCATCGGCGGCCTGCGCAGCCCCCGGTTTGTCGGAAATGGCCCCGGTAAAGCTGCCTTTCATATGCCCGAACACCTCGGATTCCAGCAGATCCTGCGGGATCGCGCCGCAGTTCAGCGCGATGAAGGGGCCTGCGGCGCGGGGTGAGCCGTCGTGCACGGCAAGGGCGGCCAGTTCCTTGCCGGTGCCGCTTTCGCCGGTGATGAACACCGTCGCCATGGAACTCGCGACCGATGTGATCTTGGTCTGCAGGCGGCGCATGATGTCGGACGAGCCGATGAAGGTGGAAGGCGGGATCGCGACAGGCGCGGGTTTGGGCGCACGTGGCGGCTTTGCCGGGATCTGGCGTGCCGCGTTTTCAACGGCGGCGATCAGGCGGGTTTCATCCACGGGCCTGACCAGAAAATCATGCGCGCCGTCACGCACGGCGGCAACCGCACGTTCGATGGCGCTGTTGGCCGAGATGACGATGACCGTCGCATCCGGGCGGTGATCGAGCATGTCCTGCATCAGCGCCATGCCGTCCCCGTCGGGCAGCACCAGATCAAGAACGACCACGCCAATCGGTTCGGACCGGAAGATCGCCAAAGCCTCGCGCGCGCTGCCTGCGACATCAACCGTCAGGCCGGCCTTGGCGAGGATCGCCCGGTAGATCATCTGCAGCGATGACGTGCCTTCCACGATCAGAACACGGCGCGTGGGGGCATGGCGCAATGCGCCGGGGGCACGGGCCATCATCGTGCGTCACCGCTGCGGCACGGGCGTGGCCGCCGGGCGGTCGGGACATGGCAGGCGGGGGAGATGAGGATTCGCATTTTGCAACAGCTTAGTCGCCTTTGGCGGATGCTGTCCAGCAACTTCAGGTTGCGTGCCCCTTTGCAAGGCCGATTGTCTGCAAGGTGGCGGCAATCTCATCCAGGATGGCGGGATCGTCGATGGTTGCGGGCATTTTCCAGGGCTGGTCATCGGCGATCTTGGCCATCGTCGCGCGCAATATCTTGCCCGAGCGCGTCTTTGGCAGACGCTCGACGATGCATGCGCGCTTGAAATCGGCGACAGGCCCGATCTTTTCGCGCACCAGCGCCACGCATTCGGTGACAACCTCGGCCGGGTTGCGGGCCGCACCCTTGTTCAGGCACAGAAATCCCAGCGGGCTTTGCCCTTTGACCTCATCGGCCACGCCGATCACCGCGCATTCGGCGACATCCGGATGGGCGGCCAGCACCTCTTCCATCGCGCCGGTGGACAGGCGGTGCCCGGCCACGTTGATCACATCATCGGTGCGCGCCATGATATAAAGATAGCCATCAGCATCGACATAGCCCGCATCGCCGGTTTCATAGTAGCCGGGGAAATGGGTCAGGTAGGATTTCACGAACCGATCCTCGGCATTCCACAGGGTGGGCAGGCAGCCGGGCGGCAGCGGCAGTTTGATGGCGATGGCCCCCAGGGTGCCGGGGGATGTGGGATGGCCGCCTTCATCCAGCACCTGCACGTCAAAGCCGGGCATGGGCACGGTGGGGCTGCCGATCTTGACAGGCAGTGCCCCAAGGCCCAGCGGGTTGGCCGCGATGGCATAGCCGGTTTCGGTCTGCCACCAGTGGTCGATGACGGGCACGCCCACGTGTTTCTGCGCCCATTCGATGGTGTCGGGATCGGCGCGTTCACCTGCAAGGAACAGGGCCTGCAGGTGCGACAGGTCATGCTGACCGGGCAGGGTGCCGCCCGGGTCCTCGCGTTTGATGGCGCGCAGGGCAGTCGGTGCGGTGAAGAAGGTATGGACCTTGTGTTCCGCCATCACACGCCAGAAGGCCCCGGCATCCGGCGTGCCGACAGGTTTGCCTTCATACATCAGGGTGGTGCAGCCGTGGATCAGCGGGGCATAGCAGATATAGCTGTGGCCGACGACCCAGCCCACATCGGACGCGGCCCAGAACACGGCCCCCGGCGGGCAGTCATAGACCGCATCCATCGTCCAGTTCAGCGCGACCAGATGCCCCGCCGTGGGCCGCACAACGCCCTTGGGCGCGCCAGTCGTACCCGAGGTATACAGGATATAGGCCGGATGATTGCCGGGCACGGGGATGCAGGCGGCAGGGGTGACGCCTGCCTGTGCGGCATGCCAGTCGATATCGCGCGGGCCCATCTCGGCGGCCAGCTGCGGGCGTTGCAGGATGATGCAGATATCGGGCTTGTGGGTCGCCATGGCGATGGCGGCATCAAGCAGGGGTTTGTAAGGGATCACCTTGGTGGGTTCGATCCCGCAGGAGGCGGCGATGATGGCGCGTGGCGTGCAATCGTCGATGCGCACGGCCAGTTCGGCGGCGGCAAACCCGCCGAAGACGACGGAATGGATGGCACCGATGCGGGCACAGGCGAGCATGGCCACGACGGCCTCGGGCACCATCGGCATGTAGATGATGACGCGGTCGCCGGTGGTGATGCCTTGTGCGAGCAGGGCACCGGCAAGGGATGCCACGCGGGTCTGCAGATCGGCATAGGTGATGCGGGTCTGGCTTTGGGTGACCGGGCTGTCATGGATGATGGCCAGACGGCTGCCGTGGCCTGCCGCGACATGGCGGTCCACCGCGTTCCAGCAGGTGTTGACCTGCGCGTCGGTGAACCAGTCATACAGCGGCGCGCGGCTGGCGTTCAGGGCACGGGTCGGGGCCTTGACCCAGTCGATGGCCGTGGCGGCAGCCAGCCAGAACGCCTCGGGGTCCGCGCGCCATGCGGCATAGGCTGATGCATAGGTCATTGTGATCCCCCCCGTCTCCTGCTTTTGCGGGGTCGCCGGGGGGAAATCAAGCGTCAGCGCATGCCGGTTGCGCGGAACACCGCAACAAGGACGATCCCGTAAAGCGTATGGCCCACAAGTGCGACCCAGGTGATGCCCGTGAAGCCCAGAAAGAACGGCAGGCCCGCGATGGCCGTGATGCCGCCGATGGCAAAGACCCAAAGGCCCGCGCCATAGACAGCGGAGGGGATGAACCAATGCGTCTGCCCGATGATGCGCTGCCAGAGCGGGGCAAAGATGAACAGCCAGCCCACGGGATAGCCGATCAGCCCGACCAGGTAGAAATGCATGAAATAGCCCGCAAAATCGCTGCTGGGCAGGCCGAGTGCGGCAAACAGCGACTTGGCCAGCCCATGGGGTGAAAGGCTGGCAAAGCCAAGGGCGGGGCTGACGACCTGCCCCCAGAAATCAAAGGCCATGGTGGCAAAGAAGCCGGCCACGAACATCATGCCAAGGGTCTGGGCGGTCAGGGCGGGGATTGCACCAAGGGTGCGGGGATCAGAATGAGACGTCGCCATCGGAATTTCCTTTTGTCCAGCGGGTCGTACGGCGCGTGGCACAGCACACGAGCTGTGCATAGCACGATTGGCGGGCCTTTTCAGCAGCGCGCGGCGTATGGTTTCAATAGCCATCGCGTCGCATCGCCCGGTTTCCCGGTCACAACTGGATGTGAATGTGGTCATCATGCCGCGCCGCACGGCAGCCCTGAAAGCGGATCTTGGGATGCGACAGGCCAAGCCGGGCGGCGAGGGGCGGTTCGACAAAGATCTTGGCCACACGCGCGTCGGAGGTGAGGTGCGTGATCAGGGCAGCCGTGCGGGGGCCGTCCAGCGGACGGTCCGGCCACAGGGGCTGCAGCCAGCCAAGCCGCCAGCGCAGGGTCAGGGTGCTGGCGGGGCAGGTGTCGGGGCCTGCGGCCTCAAACGCGAAATAGCCGAGGGGGGAGCGGGTTTTGCCGGGCAGGTAGGTGCCATCGGGTAGTAAAAGGCGAAGTCAAGCTTTTCGCCATCATCATGCGACAGATGCGGGATCAGCGGCATCCCCGTCAGGAAGGGAAAGCCGCCATCCAGGGCAAGGGTGATGGTGCCGGGCTGCGTGGCCGCCATATGGGTCGCTGCGTCCTGCGCGACGCTGGCAAGCTCTGCGGTGACGTAGTGACGGTTCAGCGCACAGTAGAGCGGCGATTGCATGCGCAGGGGGGTGCCAAAACAGGGTAGGGCCGCGCGCGGGCTGGTGGCGTGGGCGAGCGTCCAAAGGGCCGCATAGGCCAGCAGAAACATGATCAGGCGGCGGCGGAAAAACAGGGCGATCAGTCATGCAAGGCCGCCCGTCTGGGTCAGCAGGGTCAGGGTGATGACCCACGCACCGTTTG
>JAAFHS010000262.1 GCA_013298485.1 Rhodobacterales bacterium | reverse complement strand
GCTGTCAAATCCCTGTCGCTCACCCTTGGTATCCCTCTTTTCAGCGGCCTCTCCTTCACCCTGCACCCCGGTGACCGCATAGGCCTTGTCGCGGCGAACGGCCGCGGCAAATCATCCCTGCTGCGCTGCCTTGCAGGCACACTGGACCCCACCGCAGGCGATATCGCCCGTGCGCGCGGCCTGACCCTGGCCCTGGTGGAACAGGAGGCCCCGCCTGCCCTGCTGCCCCTTTCGCTGCGCGATGCCGCCCTTGCCGCCCTGCCTGCGGATGCGGCGGATGAGGTCTGGCGCGCCGAGATCGTGCTCGATGATCTGGCCGTGCCCGCCGCCCTGCGCGACACAGCCCTTGGCGATCTGTCCGGCGGCTGGCAGCGCACCGCCCTGCTGGCGCGCGCCGCCATCACCGAGCCTGATCTTTATCTGCTGGACGAGCCGACCAACCATCTGGATCTGTCGCGCATCGGCCATCTGCAACGCTGGCTCGCCGCCCTGCCGCGCAGTACAGGCGTCGTCCTGACCAGCCATGACCGCGCCTTTCTGGATGATGCGACCAGTCACACCCTGTTCCTGCGCCCTGATGCCAGCCGCCTTTTCGCTCTGCCCTATTCCCCTGCACGCGCCGCCCTTGACGAGGCCGATGCCGCCGATGCCCGCCGCTTTGACAATGACCTCGCCCGCGCCGATCAGTTGCGCAGGCAGGCCGCCAGGCTGAAGAATATCGGCATCAACTCCGGCTCCGATCTGCTGGTCGTCAAGACAAAGCAGCTGAAAGACCGCGCCGACCGGCTGGAGGCTGCGGCCCGCCCCGCCCATCGTGAGGTCAGCGCAGGCACCATCCGCCTGACCAATGCCGGCACCCATGCCCGCGCGCTCATCACCCTGAACGATGCCGCTATTGCCGCGCCCGACGGGCGCGCACTGTTTCGCACCGGGCAGAAATGGATTGCGCGCGGCGACCGCGTGGTGATCCTCGGCCCCAACGGCACCGGCAAGTCCCGCCTCATCGCCGCCGTGCTGGCGGGGGTCCGGGGCGCTGATGACGGGGTCCGTGCCGCCGCTTCGCTCGCCTTGGGCTATTCCGACCAGAACCTGGCACAACTCCCCGACAGGGCCACGCCGTTCGAGAGTGTCGCCCGCCTCAGTCCGTCGGATGCAGCAACCCGCAGCCAGCTTGCCGGTGCGGGCATCAGACCCGATTGGCAGATGCGCGCCATTGCCCATCTGTCCGGCGGGCAGCGCGCCCGCCTGGCCATGCTGGTCCTGCGCCTGTCGGAACCCAATTTCTATCTGCTGGACGAACCGACGAACCACCTCGACATCGAAGGCCAGCAGGCGCTGGAGGCAGAGCTTTGCGCCCATGACGCCACCTGCCTGCTGGTCAGCCACGATCGCAGCTTCATCCGTGCTGTGGGCACCCGGTTCTGGCAGATCGACGGCAGGCAACTGCTCGAAACCGATGATCCCGAGGCCTTCTTTCACCACCAGACCGCCGGGGCGTAAACATGGGCGATAGTGTTGGTCGCGCCAATCATCAAACCTTAACAACGTGTTAAAATGACCCTGTTTTGAAAAGTTAAGTCCATGATTCATATGTCAAAGGTTGAAAATTGACAGCCGTCAATTTTTGCCCGGATTCACGACCCTCGCGCTATCTTTGCGCGGATCAATCCGGGCAGATGCGCGCCCAGACAAAGCTGTCGCGGTTCCAGCAGTATCCGCGCGCGCCCATCTGATCGGAAAGGTTGTCAAACAGCGTCATGCCCCGTGCCGGATCGCAGGTCAGGGTGGTGACAAAATTGCCGTTCTTCAGGATCGACACGCCCTGCTCCGTGATCGCATTTTCGTCGAGCCGGTCGAAGGAGGCGTAAACCTCGTAAGTGTATTCGCCATTGGTGAAGGTGATGCTGTCCCACATCGACCGCCCGATGCCGTTCCACGGCGTGTAGGTGCCACGGGCAAGGGGTTCACGCAGCGTCAGATCCGGTGCCGCGCCTTTGGGACCGTAGGCATAGGTCAGATCGTCACCCGACAGGCAGACCTCAAGCGTATCTGTGCCCTTGATGGTGCAAGAGATCAGCGTGGTGCCGTTGCAGGCGGCTGCGGCCGGGAGGGGGAGGAGAAGGGCTGCGATCAGAAGGCGCATGGGTAACCTTTCGGGGATGGGCCGCGGGTGCAGCACGTTCCTTTGACGCCACCAGCATAGCAAGCCTTGGCGCACCGGGGCAATTCGCGTTAGAGAGGGCAAACTGTCGGGGAAAGGTGGCATCATGGGTATTCTCTTGCGCTGGCTGGGGGCGTTCGCGTTGCTGGCGGCAACATTCAACCCGACGCCTTGGAATTACGTGACATGGGTGCGGGACAACTGGGATGCGCAGATGCCGCTCGCGATTTTCCTCGGCCTGCTGCTGGCCGTGGGATTCATGATCTATGTCGTGGCGACGCTGCGGTCCATCGGGCCGTTCGGGGTGCTGCTGATCGCGGCGATCTTTGGGGCGGGGCTTTGGGTGCTGATCGACTGGGGTGTCCTGTCGCTGGGCAACCGGGATCTGAACACATGGCTGGGTCTGCTCGCACTGTCGGTTATTCTCGGGGTCGGGCTGTCATGGAGCATTCTGCGCCAGCGCCTGTCGGGGCAATCATCGGTGGACGAGATCGAAGGATGATCCTGTATATCACCATCGGCACAAATGATCTGGCCCGCGCCACGCGGTTCTATGATCCGGTGATGGCCACGCTCGGGCTGGTTCTGGCGCGCGCGGAGGCGGATGAGATCGGCTTTGCCGCACCGGGCGATGCGCGCTGCCGGTTCTGGGTGACACAGCCCTTTGACGGGAAGGCCGCGACAGTTGGCAACGGATCGATGCCCGCCTTCGTGGCGGAGAGCCGGGACGCGGTGGATGCGTTTCACCGCGCAGCACTCGCGCATGGCGGAACGGACGAGGGCGCGCCGGGGCTGCGGCCCTATGGCGCGTCATTCTATGCCTGTTACGTGCGCGATCCGGATGGCAACAAGCTGTCAGCGGTGTGCGAGACGATGGCCTGACGGGCCGTCTTTACGACCGATTGCGGCAGCAGCCCCGGGGGTCCTGATGACACCGATCATCGGGACCGATGCCACCCACCTCCGCCCTTCCCAGCAACGGGGAAAGGGGGTACCTGACGCCAGGGGCCTGGCAAAGCTTTGACTTGCGCCCCTGCCGCCTTGCCCCTAGATAGGCGCATCATCTGAGCGGAAGTGCGCCCCCCATGGAAAACGTCGTCCTGACCATCCACCTGATCCTGTCCCTGCTGCTTGTTGGCGTTGTGCTGCTGCAACGTTCCGAAGGCGGCGGCCTTGGCATGGGTGGTGGCGGTGGCGGCGGCGTGATGACCGGGCGCGGGGCGGCATCGGCACTGACGCGGCTGACGTGGATCCTGACGGCGGCCTTCATCTGCACCTCGATCACGCTGACGATCCTTGCCGCAGCGGGCAGTGCGGGGTCATCGGTGACCGACCAGTTCGGCGGGCGGGCACCTGCGGAAGAAGCACCCCTGACAGCCCCGGTGAGCGATTCACTTCTGCCCCCGCCTGCGACGGATGCCCCTGCGGATGCACCGCTGCCAGCAGATTGATCCCAACCTGTTGCGGCAACACCCCCCGCTTCGACATCATGTTGGGGGTCGCCTTGCGAAGACGTCATAGATCGGTTACTTCTCAAATCCCGTGAGTATGCGATTCTTTTGATGTGAATCGCCGGTTTTTGACGCGCGGGGAACCTTCATGGCACGCTATATCTTCATCACCGGTGGTGTGGTGTCGTCCCTTGGCAAGGGGCTGGCCTCGGCCGCCCTTGGCGCGTTGCTGCAGGCGCGGGGCTATACCGTGCGGTTGCGCAAGCTCGACCCCTATCTCAACGTTGATCCGGGCACGATGAGCCCGTTTGAACATGGCGAGGTGTTCGTGACCGATGACGGGGCGGAAACCGACCTTGACCTTGGCCATTACGAACGCTTCACCGGGGTTTCGGCGCGCCAAAGCGACAGCATCTCGTCAGGCCGGATCTATTCCAACGTGCTGGAGAAAGAGCGGCGCGGTGATTATCTGGGCAAAACCATTCAGGTCATTCCGCATGTGACGAATGAAATCAAAGACTTCCTGCGCATCGGCGAGGATGAGGTTGATTTCATGCTGTGCGAGATCGGCGGGACGGTTGGCGATATCGAGGGCCTGCCGTTCTTCGAGGCGATCCGCCAGTTCGGGCAGGACAAACCGCGCGGGCAGTGCATTTTCATGCATTTGACGCTGCTGCCCTACCTTGCGGCCAGCGGCGAGTTGAAGACCAAACCGACGCAGCATTCGGTGAAAGAGTTGCGCTCGATCGGGCTGCAGCCCGATGTGCTGGTCTGCCGGTCGGAGCATCCGATCCCGGAGAAGGAGTTGGCGAAAATCGCGCTGTTCTGCAACGTGCGGAAAGAGGCGGTGATCCCGGCCTATGATCTGAAATCGATCTATGATGCCCCGCTCGCCTACCACCGCGCGGGGCTGGATCAGGCGGTGCTGGATGCGTTCGGCATCAGCCCCGCACCCAAGCCGAACCTTGCCCGCTGG
>JAAFHS010000261.1 GCA_013298485.1 Rhodobacterales bacterium | reverse complement strand
CCGCCGACCAGCGCCGCCCCTTCCAGATCGTCGCCTCCATCGCGCCAAAGCCTTCCTGCGCCTGCCCGTTATAGTCGGGCGTCACCGGATAACCCGCCTGCGCCCCCGCCTGAATGAACGCATCAAACAGCGGGTTCGACCGCGGCCCCCGCGTGATGTGCAAAGGCCCGGATGTGCCCCGGAACGACGCATCACCCGGCCCGTGCCAGTTCTCCATCCGCTTGAAATAGGGCAGCACATCCGCATAGGCCCAGCCCTGCGCGCCCATCGCCTCCCAGGTGTCAAAATCCCGCGCATGGCCCCGCACATAGACCATCCCGTTGATCGAGGATGATCCGCCAATGACCTTGCCACGTGGCGTGGCCAGCTGCCGCCCGTTCAGATGCGGCTCCGGCTCCGTCTTCAACCCCCAGTCATACATCGCCATGTTCATCGGGAATGACAGCGCACCTGGCATCTGGATGAACGGCCCCGCATCCGTGCCGCCATGTTCGATGATCGTGACCGTATGCCCCGCCTCGGCCAGCCGGTACGCCATGGCACAGCCTGCACTGCCCGCCCCCACGATCACATAATCATCACTTGCCAAGACGCGCATCCAGATAGGCCATCGCCGTTGCCACCGCCGCCGCCCCGTCCGGTGGCCCGTTCTTCAACACCTCGCGCAGGTAGAGCCCGTCGATCAGCGCGCCCAATCCATCCGCAATCTCGCGCCCGTCGGCATGCGCCCGCAGGCAAGCCCGCAGGTTTGACCGCAGACGCCCCTGATACACGCCCAAAAGCCGCCGCGCCGCAGGCACCGTTTGCGCCATGACCCAGAAATTCAGCCACGCCCCGACCGCCTCGCGCCGGAAATTACCCGCGCTGAATGACGCACGCAAAATCGCCCGCAGCCGCGCATCCGGCCCGTCCGCCACCGCCAGCGCACCCCGCACCTCCGCCCCATACAGCGTCATCACATGCCGCATCGCCGCCAGAAACATATCCTCTTTCGACCCGAAATAATGATGCGCCAGCGCCGATGACATGCCCGCCCGTTTCGCAATCTGGCTGACCGTCACGTCCAGACTGCCCGCCCGCCCGATCTCAACAATCGTTGCGTTGACGAGCGCTTGCTTTCGGATAGGCTGCATTCCAAGCTTTGGCACTGGCTGTCCTCCATGCAAAAAAGGCTTGCCAGACCGAGCTAACGTGAAGTTTATTGACTCGTCAATCAACAAACTGCCGCCACAACAGGGAAGACAAAATGACACGCTTGCACAGATTGCTGACAACCACCGCCGCCACGCTTTTGCTGGCTGCCCCCGCCTTTGCCGAAGGCTGTGATACGGTTGTCTTCTCAGACGTCGGCTGGACCGACATCACCGCAACAACCGCCGCCGCCACGGTGGTGGTTGAGGCACTGGGCTATGAAACCGAAACCAAGGTCCTGTCCGTCCCCGTCACCTATGCTGGTCTGGCCGGCGGCGACATCGACGTGTTCCTTGGCAACTGGATGCCCACGATGGAGGCCGACATCGCCGCCTACCGCGACGCGGGCACCGTGGAAACTGTCCGCACCAACCTTGAAGGTGCAAAATATACCCTTGCCACGAACGAGGCCGGCGCCGCCCTCGGCATCACCGATTTTGCATCCATCGCCGCCAACAAGGATGCGCTTGAAGGCCAGATTTACGGGATCGAGCCGGGCAATGACGGCAACCGCCTGATCATCGACATGATCGCCTCGGGCCCCTTCGGCCTTGACGGGTTCGAAGTGGTGGAATCCTCCGAGCAGGGCATGCTTGCCGAGGTGCAAAAGGCCACCGAAGACGGCAAGCCGATTGTCTTTCTTGGCTGGGAACCGCACCCGATGAACGCCAACTTCAAGATGACCTACCTCGAAGGTGGCGATGATTATTTTGGCCCGAACCTTGGCGGGGCAACGGTCGCCACCAACACCCGCGCAGGCTATGCTGCGGAATGTCCGAATACTGGCAAACTGCTGCAGAACATGGGTTTCACCTTGACCATGGAAAACGAGATCATGGGTGCCATCCTGAATGACGGGGCTGATCCCGCCGATGCCGCCAAGGCCTGGCTCGCCGCCAATCCCGCCACATGGGAGCCTTGGCTCGACGGCGTCACCACCAAGGACGGCGGTGATGCGAAAGCCGCCGTGACAGCCGCACTTCAGTAAGGTCAGTGGCCCCGGCACAGGCCGGGGCCGTCCGCCTCGAATTCGGGTAAGGAGCTTGACCGGATGGAGTCGTTTGTCGGTTTCTTCACCAGCCTTTTCAATTTCGTGATCAACGCGGTGATATGGCTGGTTCTCAGCCTTTGGTGGCTTATCACCTCGATTCCCGACATCCTGTACTGGTTGTTTGTGTCTTTGGGCTGGTTTGTCACCTGGCTGCCGCAACGCCTTTTGGGCATGACTGACGAGAAACTTCCGATCGGCAAAAATGCCAAAGCCGCGTTCGAATGGATCAATGACCGCGCAGGTAATTTCTTTGATTGGTTATCGGATGTGCTGACAGGCATGATCGACGGGCTGATGTGGTGCCTGCAAACCCCGCATCCTGCCTTTGTCATCCTTGCCTTTGTCGCGCTGACGTGGTGGCTGCAACGCAACTGGCGCATCTGCCTGCTGGTCGTGTTCGCCTTCCTGTTCATCCTCGATCAAGGCTACTGGGAAGAAACCACCGAAAGTCTGACCCTGATCCTGTCGGCCTGCGTCGTCTGCATGGGGGTTGGCGTGCCCATCGGCATTGCCGCAGCACACCGCCCGCGCCTTTACCGCGCCATGGTGCCCGTCCTTGATCTGATGCAGACCCTGCCGACCTTCGTCTACCTGATCCCGGCCATCGTCTTCTTCGGCCTCGGCATGGTGCCCGGCCTGATCGCCACCGTGATCTTCGTGCTGCCCGCCCCGATCCGCCTGACGCATCTTGGCGTGTCCTCCACCCCGCAAGCCCTGATGGAAGCTGCGACCGCCTTTGGCGCGACCCCGAAGCAACGCCTGTGGAAGGTGGAGCTGCCTTACGCATTCCCCCAGATCATGGCGGGGCTGAACCAGACCATCATGCTGTCGCTCTCCATGGTGGTCATCGCCGCTCTCGTCGGCGCCAACGGCCTTGGCGTGCCGGTCGTGCGCGCCCTGAATTCCGTCAACACCGCCCTTGGGTTTGAGAGCGGCTTCATCATCGTCGTCGTCGCCATCCTTTTGGACCGGATGCTGCGGGTGAAAACATGAATGCTGTTGAATTCGACAATGTCTCCATCGTCTTCGGTAGTTCGCCCGACCGCGCCCTGCCCCTGATGGATCAGGGCCAGACCCGCGATCAGGTGCAAAAGGCGACAGGGCAGATCCTTGGCGTCCATGATTGCTCGCTCACCGTCGCATCCGGTGAAATCCTTGTGTTGATGGGTCTGTCCGGATCCGGCAAATCCACCCTGCTGCGCGGGGTCAACGGGTTGAACCCCGTCGTGCGCGGCGAAGTGCGCGTGCAGGACGGCGACAGGATGGTCAGCGTCACCCGCGCCGATCCGGCCACCCTGCGCCGCCTGCGCCTGTCCAACATCGCCATGGTGTTCCAGCAGTTCGGCCTGCTGCCTTGGCGGACGGTGCGCGAAAATGTGGGGCTGGGCCTTGAACTCGCAGGCCAGACGCCGGACCAGCGCAAAGCCAAGGTCGATGAACAGCTGGCCCTCGTCAACCTCGCGCAATGGGCCGAACGCAAGGTGGGCGAGTTGTCAGGCGGCATGCAACAGCGCGTCGGCCTTGCACGCGCCTTTGTCACCGATGCGCCGATCCTTCTGATGGATGAGCCGTTCTCGGCACTCGATCCGCTGATCCGGGCGCGCCTGCAGGATGAGTTGCTGGATTTGCAGGCGAAACTCAAACGCACGATCATCTTCGTCAGCCACGATCTGGATGAGGCATTCAAGATCGGCAACCGCATTGCGTTGATGGACGGCGGGCGCATCGTGCAATGCGGCACTGCGCGCGAAATCATCGCGAACCCGGTCAGCGACTATGTCGCCGATTTCGTGGCCCACATGAACCCGCTGTCCGTGCTGACCGCGCGCGATGTCATGGTTGCGGGAACCCAAGGGCAGATGTCGGTTGATGCCGAAACGCCGGTGCGCCGGGTGATGGAAATGATCCGCGACGGGGCCACCGATATCGCGGTGACCGATCAGGGCAAACCCTGCGGCACGATCAACGGGCCCGAGGTGATGGCCAAACTCATCAACCCGCGCGGGGCCTGACGGTTATCCGGCAGCTTTCTTGACTGCGGTCTTCTTGACTGCGGGCTTTTTAGCCGCCGTTTTCTTGGCCGCAGGCTTTTTTGCAGCCGGTTTCGCTGCCGCCTTGCGCGCCGGTTTCTTGCCGCCCTTGCCCGCCTTTTCCGCGATCAGGATCAGCGCCTCATCCAGCGTCACATCATCCGGTGACAGATCCTTGGGCAGCGTCGCGTTGACCTTGTCCCATTTCACATAAGGCCCGTATTTGCCCGGCATCACCTGCACGGCCCCGCCGGACGGATGATCCCCCAACTCGCGCAAAGGTGCCGCCGCAGGGGCCCGCCCGCCACGCAGCGCCTTT
>JAAFHS010000260.1 GCA_013298485.1 Rhodobacterales bacterium | reverse complement strand
TCTACCAGAAACGTCGTGATCTTCTTCTTCGTGACACCCCCCGCCACCTCTTCGCCCGTCGCCACGAACACGATCACGAAATCCGCATGTTCCGCGCCCGAGATGAAATGCTTCGTGCCGTTGATCACCCAATCCCCGCCATCGCGCCGCGCTTGCGTCTTCATCCCCCGGATGTCCGATCCCGCATCCGGTTCCGTCATCGCCAGCGCATCCATCCGCTGCCCCCGCACCGCCGGTTTCAGATACCGCTCCACCTGATCCCCCGCACAGGCCATCAGAATGTTCTGCGGCCGCCCGAAGAAATGCGTCAGCGCCATCGACCCGCGCCCCAGCTCCCGCTCCACCAGCGCGAAATCGACGTGGCCAAGGCCGGCCCCGCCCACGCTTTCAGGAAAATTGCAGGCGTAAAACCCCAGATCAATCACCTTGCGCTTGATCTCATCCGCAAGGTCCGGCGGCACGAACCCCGCCTCCTCCACCGTCTTTTCATGCGGATAGATCTCCTTCTCCACGAAGGCCCGCACAGTGGCGACGATCATCTCCTGTTCCGCCGTCAGTCCGAAATTCATGGCTTGACCCCGATCGCCCGTCCCGCAGCTGCAGGCCGGGGCAGACCCGCATGCGCATCGCGCAAGGCACCCACCCGCGCCAGGATCGCCGCAGGTGCCGCGCAGGCCTTGCCGGCCGCCATGTCCACATGCAGCAGCATCTGTTCCACCGTCGCCACCTCCGTCCCGTCCCGCAGCAGGCGGATGAACAGATGGATGCGCTTTTCGTCCACCATCAGCACCTGCACCGTGCCTGTCAGCGCATCCCCCACCTTTGCCTCGCCCAGATGCCGGATATGGGTCTCCGCCGTGTAATAGCTGAACCCCGATTTCACGTAGTCGAGATCAGCCCCGATCCAGCGCAGGAAAGCATCTGCCGTCTCGGATGACGCAAACAGATACCGGCTTTCCGTCATATGCCCGTTATAATCGATCCACCCCGGCAGCACCGTCATCCGTGCGAATTCCACCGGCCCCGGTTCTGCCAGAACCGTCTGATCCGCACCCGCCCGCCGCCGCGCATCATGCTCCAGCAGCACGCGCCCGGCACCCCAGTTGCGCTCCTTCAGCACCCGCAAAAACCCGATCAGGTTCTGATCCCTGATACGCTCCAACTCGCGGATCGTATGGTGCCCCGACTGCGCATCCGACTGGCCTGCGATCAGATCGACGAGCTCATCGTTGAACTCCGGCACATCCGTCAGCCGCGTCCAGGGCCATTGCAGACAGGGCCCGAACTGCGCCATGAAATGCTTCATCCCCGCCTCGCCGCCCGCCACGCGGTACGTCTCAAACAGCCCCATCTGCCCCCAGCGCAGGCCGAACCCCATGCGGATCGCCTCATCAATCTCTTCCGTCGTGGCCACCCCGTCCTTGACCAGCCACAGCGCCTCGCGCCAGACCGCCTCAAGAAAGCGGTCGGCAATATGCGCGTCAATCTCCTTGCGGATATGCAAAGGGAACATGCCAATGTCGCGCAGCATGTCCTTGACGCGGTCGATCATCGCCGCATCTGTCGCCACCGATGGCACGATTTCAGCCAGCGGCAGCAGATAGACAGGATTGAACGGATGGGCGACAAAAATCATCGAGGGGTCCGCCGCCCCTTGTTGCAATTCTGAAGGTTTGAAGCCGGAAGTGGATGATCCGATGGGGACTCCACTCACTGATTGTTGGATTTGTGCAAAAACGCGGTGCTTCAGGTCTAGCCGTTCACTGACCGACTCCTGGATGTAGTCCGCACCCTCCACCGCTTCGGTGATGGTGCCCGCAAAGCTGAGCCGCCCCTCGCGCGGCATCGGCCCGTCCGACAGTGCAGGGAGCGCGGCACGCGCATTGCGCAGAACCTCACCCACTTTGCGCGCGGCCTCCGGGTCCGGATCGAAAATCGCCACGTCCCAGCCGTTCAGCAGAAACCGCGCGGCCCACCCGCCCCCGATCACCCCACCACCAATGATTGCCGCTTTCTTTGTCACGCTCGTCCCCATCTTGTCGCAGCCCCCACCCCTCCCCCACGTTGGGGGGAGGGAGCCACTGATCCATCAACCCCGGCATCTGTTGTCCCAGGTACTTCCCTCCCCCCCTTTGTGGGGGAGGGTCAGCCTAGGGGGCGTGCACCCCCTACCGCTGATCCGTCCGCTGCAGCGCTGCCACGTCATAGCCGTTCCTGCGGAACACCGCCTCTGCATGGTCGATCTGCTGCGGCGTCATCCGCCGGTCACGGTGCAACACCCAGCCTGTCAGGCGCGACGGCGTGCCCACCAGCAGCGTGCGGCCCTGATCCGCCACATCCAGCACCCAGTAACTGCCCCGGAACGGGACGCCTTCCAGCCGCACCTTGAACTGCCCCGGCCCGTCCGCTACCACCGTGCCCGTGATCTGCACCACCTGGCCCGCAACCCGGCAGCGGTTCGTCACCCCTACCACGCCATCTACCGGTGCCGTATAGCTCGCTGTCGTCTGCGAACACCCCTGCTGAAACGGCCCCGGGAAACGCGCAATCTCAACCCACGTCCCCTCCAGCACCGCCGCATCCACGGGCTGCAGATAGAACGGCGCCGTCGCATACCGCGTCGACGGATAATCCGGCACACAGGCCGCCAGCAGCAGGGCCGCCATCAGAGCAAGTTTTTTCATGGTCCGATCCTTTGTCAAAGACGCATCACCCGGATGTTAGTGCAATCTGGCGCAACCGCATGCATGGAAAACGCCCCTGATCCCTCCATCACAGACCTGACCTGGATTGCAGGAATAGAGATTGGGTTATCCTGCAGGCCAGCATTCCAAACCTCATCCCAGCACACCTGTCACGCTCAGGACAAAGCCCACGATGCTTATAACCACGGCGGTCCGCAGGCCCAGCGAAACAGGGGCGATCCGGCGCGAAAACACTTTCCCGATGATCGCACCGACCAGCGCCCAGAACATCATTCCCACAAGCAGCCCACCCGCGATGGACCTCGGGTCATGATCGAACGACCGATCATCCAGATGATTTGCGACCGCTGACCAGACAAACAAGGCCAGCCCGGCAAATAGCGCCAATGCGAATCCCAGAATGAAACGCCAGCCTTTTGCGTCGGCCTGCAGGTAGGCTGCCAGTCCTGACGGCATCCCCCCAAGCAGCAAGGCGGCTAGGATGACTGTCATGCCCCCAACACCCCCCGCTTCACCAGCCCCAGCTTCACCCGCACTTCCGCCGGCGTCAGCACCCGCGCGCCCATGTCCGTGATGATATCCACCGCGCGCTCCACCAGTTGCGCATTCGTCGCCAGAACCCCCTTGTCCAGCCACAGGTTATCCTCCAGCCCCACGCGCACATTCCCCCCCGCCAGCACCGATGCCGCCACATAAGGCATCTGGTTGCGCCCGATGGAAAACGCACTCCAGTGCCAGTCGGCGGGCACATTTGCCACCATCGCAAGGAACGTGTGCAGATCATCCGGTGCCCCCCAGGGCACCCCCATGCACAGCTGCACCAAGACCGGATGCGGGATCACGCCTTCCTTGACCAGTTCCTTGGCCAGCCACAGATGCCCGGTGTCAAACGCCTCGATCTCGATCCGGGCCCCCGCCGCCGTCATCCGCCGCGCCATATCGCGCAGCATCCCCGGCGTGTTGACCATCACATAGTCCGCCTCGTTGAAATTCATCGTGCCGCAATCCAGCGTGCAAATCTCCGGACGGCATTCCACCACATGCGCCACCCGCTCTGCCGCCCCCGCCATGTCAGACCGCGCGGCGGCAACCATCGCCTCGGTACCATCAAAGAACAGATCGCCTCCCATGCCAGCCGTCAGGTTCAGCACCACATCCGTCGCACTGTCGCGGATCCGCTCCGTCACCTCGCGGTACAGCGCCAGATCGCGGCTGGGCTTGCCCGTCTCCGGATCGCGCACATGGCAATGCACCACCGCCGCCCCCGCCTTGGCCGCCGCAATCGCACTTTCGGCGATCTGCGCAGGCGAACGCGGCACATGCGGGGACCGGTCCTGCGTGCCCCCCGACCCCGTCACGGCACAGGTGATGAAAACCTCGCGGTTCATGGTCAGCGGCATGGAATCCTCCGGTTGCTGTCTCTACCCTAACCGGATTGCAAGACCACGCTTTGCACGTTACGAATGAAACATGGCACAAACCGCAACCATCTTCGCCCCATCCCCCGATCCGCTGACCCTTGCCCTGCTCGTCCTGCCACAAGCCTCGATTCTTGAGGTGGCGAGTACGCTTGATCCCTTGCGCGCCGCAAACCGCCATCTGGGGTTTGAGGCGTACCGCTGGCGCGTCGTCTCGCCGGATGGCGCGCCCATCCCCTTGACCTGTGGCATCGAACTCCCCGCCGCAGGCCCCCTGAAGACCGCCAAGGCCGATGCCCTGATCGTCATCGCAGGCTACCGCCAATCCGAAATGGCCACCGCCCCCCTGATCCGCGATCTCTCCCGCATGGCGCGCCATTTTGCCGCCATCGGCGGGATTGATGCGGGCGGCTGGGTGCTGGCCCGGGCGGGTCTTCTGTCAGGTCACCGCGCCACCGTACATTGGGAGGATCACGAGGATTTTGCCGC
>JAAFHS010000026.1:439-12323 GCA_013298485.1 Rhodobacterales bacterium | reverse complement strand
AGCGGCCACAATGCGGGGCAGCATGCGGATCGATGACAGCGCGCCATCGAGCTGTCGGCCGCCGTGATTGGATACGATGATGGCATCGGCCCCGAAATCGGCGGCGCGGCGGGCGTCATCCTCATCAAGGATGCCCTTCAGGATCAGCTTGCCACCCCAGGCATCCTTGATCTGCTGCACCTTGCCCCAGTCCAGCTGGGGATCGAACTGTTCGTTCGTCCAGGCCATCAGGGATGAGAGATCACCCACGTCCTTGGCATGGCCCACGATATTGCGGAAGGTGCGCCGCTGGGTGCCCAGCATGCCAAGCGCCCATGCAGGCTTGGTCGCGATGTCGATGATGTTGGGCAGGGTCATCTTGGGCGGGGCGGAGAGGCCGTTTTTCAGATCCTTGTGCCGCTGCCCGAGGATCTGCAGATCAAGCGTCAGGACAAGGGCCGAACAGCGCGCCTTTTTGGCGCGTTCGATCATGCCGGCGACGAAATCCTGATCGCGCATCACGTAAAGCTGAAACCAGAAGGGTGCGGTGGTGTGGGCGGCGACATCCTCGATCGAACAGATGCTCATCGTCGAGAGCGTAAAGGGCACGCCGAATTTTTCCGCCGCCCGCGCGGCCTTGATCTCGCCATCCGCCGATTGCATGCCGGTCATGCCGACGGGGGCGAGGGCCAGGGGCATCGCGACCTTCTGGCCGATCATCCGGCCTGCCGTGCTGCGCCCCGACATGTCGACGGCGACACGCTGGCGCAGGCGGATTTGGGCGAAATCACTGGTGTTGTCGCGGAAGGTCTGTTCGGTATAGCTGCCGCTTTCGGCGTAGTCGTAGAACATGCGGGGCACGCGGCGTTTGTGCAGGCGTTTCAGGTCGGCGATGGATGTGATGACGGGCATGGCGCATATTTCCGAAATTGGTTATCCAAGGTTACCAATTCGGCGCATCCACCGCAACGGCAGTGATGCGCGCCATCATGATCCGGTGGGTTTCGCAAAGCGGCGGTCGGGCACGATCCAGATGGCGGCGACAAGGGCGACGCAGCCCAGGGCGAGATGCGGCATCCAGAAGGCCAGTGGGGTGGCGATAAAATAAATGGCAAGAGAGAGATACCCCTTTGCATCAGACCCGAGCGCACGGGCGAAATCGGACGCCTTGCCGTGTTCGGACAGCAATGCACGCACCAGCAGGGAATAGGACACCCCGCATAGCGCGAGGTTGGCGGCATAAAGCGCGACGGTGACGGGGGCAAAGCCGTTCTCGCCCATGAAACCGGTGGTAAAGGGCAGCAGCGACAACCAGAACAGCAGATGCAGATTGGCCCACAACACCCAGCCGCCGACGCGTTTGACGGCGTGGAACATGTGGTGGTGATTGTTCCAGTAGATGCCGACATTCACGAACGACAGGACATAGGACAGAAAGACGGGCAGCAGCGGCCCCAGCACGGAAAGATCATGCAGGTCATTCCCGTGCGGGACTTTCAGTTCCAACACCATGATGGTGATGATGATCGCGATCACCCCGTCTGAGAACGCCTCGATCCGTCCTTTGGTCATATCATCCACCTTCTGCGGTTATCGCGGTCTGGCCGTCACAACCCGACGGCCTGCCGCATGAACGCGTAGCCCAGCGCCAGTTCACGTGCCTTTTCATCCGACCCGCCGCCCCCGCCATGGCCGCCCGCATGGCTGTAGAACAAGGCATCCTGCCCTGCGGCGCGCAAGGCGGCGGTAAAGCGGCGCGAATGGGAAGGGTGGACGCGGTCATCGCTGTCGGATGTGTCGATCAGGGCGGGGGGATAGCGCGGCGCATCACGCACATTATGGAGGGGGGAATAGGCGGCAAGCCATTTGGCGGCTGCGGGATCATCCGGATCGCCGTATTCATCGATCCAGCCCGCACCGGAGGGGAACAGATGATAGCGCAGCATGTCCATCACGCCGACATTGGCCCAGACGGCGCCGAAGCGTTCTGGGTAGCGCGTCAGCATCACGCCGCACAGAAGACCACCATTGCTGCCACCATGACAGGCAATCTGCGCCGGGGTGGACAGGCCACGCCGCGCAAGATCACTGGCGATGGCGGCAAAATCGGCAAACGCGCGGGGGCGGCCCGCACCCTTGGCCGCGGTCCACCAGTCGGGGCCGAACTCACCCCCGCCGCGGATATGCGCCATCGCATAGGCCCCGCCATGTTCGAGCCACAGCTTGCCTGTGACGACATCATAGTAGGGATCGAGCGACACGGCATACCCGCCGTAGCCATAAAGGATGACTGGCACGGGGCCGGATTGCCCCTTGGGGCGCACCAGATGATAGGGCACCTCGGTGCCGTCATCGGAAGTGGCATTGAACAGTTCCACCGCATGTGCCGTGGCATCAAACAGGGCAGGCTGCGACAGGAGCAGGCGGTAGGTGATGCCCGTGACGCCCGCGTGAAGATCAAACAGATAGGTCCGGCGCGGCACCAGAAAGCCCGACAGATCAAGGGTCAGCGTGCCATCGTCCGCCAGCGGATTGGCGTCATAGGTGCCGACCCAGGCGACCTCTGCCGCCTCGGGCAGGGGCAGTTCCTGCGGGGGGGCGTCGCCCGAAAGATCAAGGAGCATGACGCGCGACTGCAGGTTTTCAGCCTGTTTCCAGATCAGCCAGCCATGGTGAAAGAAGATGCTTTCTTCATCGACCGCACGGCGGGGGCCGGGCGTGAACAGGGCGCGATGCCCAGCCCCCAGCCGCCCCAGCACGAGCGTGCCGGTGGGGTAGTCGCCATCGGAATGCGCGACATAGGCGTAATGCACGCCGTCTGTCATGCCGACGGTGTCAGGCGGGGTTGGCAGGGTGACGGGGCCATCGGGTGTCACGACATGCGAGACATTCATGTTGATGGCGGGCATGCGGACATGCACTTCGGCCACGCCGCCCGGGGCTTTCACAAGATAGGCCGTCGCCAAAAGATCATCGGTCCCGCAGGCAAAGACCGTGTCGGCCTGCCCGTCCCGGTGCAGGTGCCGCACCAGACGCGGCCAGCCGGAGCGTGTCAGGGCATCATCGCCGGTGGCGCAGGTCCACAGCAGGGTATCCGCGTCGATCCAGTCGACAGAACCTCCGCGTTCGGGGGCGATGTCAAAGCCGTCAGGCACAAGGGTGCAGGTATTCAGGTCAAACTCCACATGCCGTGTCATGTCGGAGCCATCCAGCGACAGGCGCAGAAGGACGCGGTCGGGATCAAACCACGCGGTTGCGGCCCCGCGCCAGTGCCAGACCTGGCCCGTGGCGCGGCAGAAGGCATCGACATCGAACACCGGCTGCCATGCGGCCTCTGGCAGGGGGGCCTGATCCTGCGGCAGGCGCAGCCACAGGCCACGCGGGTTTTCGGCGGTCTGGCGGAAGGTGTATTGCCAGACCCCGCGCCGCGTCACTGACAGTACGCGGTCGGGACGTTCCAGGATCGCGCGGATCATGGCGACATCGGCATCGAGTGCGGGACCGCCCAGCCGCGCCATGGTACGGGCGTTTTCAGCCGCGACGAAGGTGGCGATGGCAGCGGTGTCGTCTTCGAGTTCGGGGAAAGCCGGGCTTTGGGTCATGAAGGCACCTTTCGAGGTCAGGATGCGTCGCGGAACACCTAGGCCAGCAACGCCACAAGTCGTTTCAACCGGATCGTACGACGCTGGTCCGTTTCAAAGATAGGCCAAGCATCGAAGCCCATGCAGGATCGAGTTCGCGGTGGATTCTGGTATGCCATGCTCCACCGCGGGCGTCTGTACGCCCCGGTTGCGCTGGTCATCACGCGCCTTGACCGAGGCGGGAAAACTGACGCCGAGCGCGATCAAGTCGGCGGCGCGTGTAGCAGGGTCGGTCGCAGCGTCGGCCAGCGCAAGGCCCTGCTGCCGGGTGAAGGCGGCAGCTTCGGCAAACCCGAGACTGTCCTGCGTCAGGGCAATTGCAACCCCGGCGCAAATCGGGTCGCCGTCAAAGCCCGTATCCGCTTCGTCGCGCATCTTGTGATTGTCTGCGAGGGAGCTGAGGACAGCTTGCGCCTGCGCTGTTTCGCCCTTGGCCTGAAGCGCGCGCGCCAAGGCCAGCAGCAACCGGAAATGAACGCGCGTGCCAAGGGTGTCGGTCATCAGTTCAGACGCAAGTGATGGGTCCTTGGTGACGATAGCGGCGTAAAGCAAGGCGGGGTCTTCGTCGATGACGAAGATGAGATCGTCACCCAGACGGTCTTCAAGAAACATGGCAATCTGCACCGCATCTTGCAGAAAGCCCAGTTCCACCAGTTCCATCGCCGCGTGATGGAGAACGGTGGTGCCTTTGACCAAGCTCTCGTCCATGGCCAGCAATTGCTGGATTGTGGCATCTGCGGCGTCGCGGTCATTGATGCGGATCTGGGCGACGAGAAGTGCTGCCAAATGCGCAGGACGCAGATTCGACAAGAGAGATTCCGGGTATGGTTCTGACGCCTTGGCCAGCAGCGTCGAGGCTTTTCCGGTCTGGCCAAGCAGATGCAGGACCGTACCCAGACGCAGCAGGTCGATCCGCGAAGGCTCATCCGGCCGATCCTCGGCACCGCGAAAGACACGGGGGCGACCATAGAGCCTGAAGGCGGCTTCGGCGTGCTGTTCCGCGATGTTGCTTTCGCTGGCACGCAGCGCAAGATCGGCTGACGTTGACAGGACTTCAAGGCCAAAGGCCGGGGGCGGTTCGGCGGCCACAACGGTTGTGAAGATCAGGTCGAGCTGCACCTTGGCCGCGTCCACATCGCCTTGGACAATCAGCGCCTTCATCAGAACAAGGCGCGCCCTTGTCTGGCCCTGCGGGTCCGCAAACTGGTCGATGAAGGCAATGACATCTGTTGTTTCGCCAGATGTGGACCAGCTATCGACCACGGCCAAAAGCGCGCCCTCACGACCGTAGTAGCTGATGATCTGCGGCACGATTCTGGCGGCTGCGGCAAAGTCCTGTCTGATCAGATAGTGATGGATGATCGCCCGTAGCGCATCATATTGCGCGCCCTCATCGTTGATCGGTATCGACAGCGCTGTCGAAAGCGCGCGATCCGGGTCCCCCACGGCAAGGAACTGATTGGTCTCGGAAAGTTTCTGGTCGCCGATATCCGGTGGATCAACTTCCATCGTCTTAAAGCCCGCGTCTTCCATGACGGCTGCAAGTGCATCAATCGCTTCCTCGGTTCGTCCGACCGCCGCCAGACCAAAGAAGTTGGGCGTGGTCAGCAAAAGCGTCCGCGCGGCCCCTTCCGCATCGCCCGAGGTCGCTTGCCCTACGGCGATGTCGTTGAGAAGGGATTCACTTTCGTCGCGCGCGGCGTCCATCAATGCGGCGTCAATGGCAACGGTGTAAAGGCAGGTTTGTGTGACCTCTGCTGCGCAGGCAGCTGCGGCGCGGGCAACCTCATCTGCCGCGGGTCGGCAAGTTTGGGCTTGGGCTGCCAAGGTGGTGCAGATCAGTGCGAGACTGGCGAGCATGCGCATCATGTGGCCTCGCGGAACACCTCGGCCAGCAACGGCACGAGGGCGGCCTCATCAGCGGCGGTAAAGGCGGCGGGGGTGTCGCTGTCGAGGTCGAGGACGCCGAGGAGGCGGCCTGCCCCGTTCCAGACGGGCAGCACGAGTTCGGATCTTGTGGAGGAGGCGCAGGCGATGTGACCCGGGAAGGCATCGACATCGGGCACGTTCTGCACTTGGCCCGTCCGCGCCGCAGCGCCGCAGACGCCGCGTGCAAAGGGGATGACAAGGCAGCCGTGGCCGCCCTGATAGGGGCCGATCTTGAGGAGTTCGGGGGCGACCACGCGGTAGAACCCGGTCCAGTCGGCCAAGGGATGGGCGTGGTGCAATTCGCAGACGACCGTGGCCATCAGGGCGACGGTATCCGTCTCACCTTCGGTCAGGGAAAGGATCGTGTTCCGCAGATCGGTGTAATCCAGCATGTCAGTATCCAATTGCGCATCCATCCTTGCGCGGGTCCGATCCCGCCTGCAGCACGCCCGTGTCATGCATGACGATGGCCTGCGCGCCGCCAAGGGCCACCGCAGGCGTTTGCACATCATGCCCCACCGCGGCAAGGGCCGTGCGCACATCCGCGCCATAGCCGCGTTCCACCATCATGCCACCTGCATCGGCAAAGCTGCGGGGGGCGTCGATGGCGGTCTGCACATCCATGCCGAAATCGCGCATGTTGGTGACAAGGCGGGCATGGCCGCAGGGCTGATACGCACCGCCCATCACGCCGAAGGGCATCACGATGCGCCCGTTTTGCGCCAGCATCGCAGGAATGATCGTGTGCATCGGGCGCTTGCCGCCAGCGGCTTCATTGGGGTGGCCGGGCGTCAGGGTGAACCCGGCCCCCCGGTTCTGGAAGTTGATGCCGAACTTGCTGGAGGCAAAGCCCGATCCAAAGCCCCAGAAGACGGAATAGATCAGCGAGACGGCCATGCGGTCACGGTCCATCACGGTGATGTAGATCGTGTCCTTATGGATCGCCTCGGTCAGGGGCGCTGCGGCGGCCATGGCGCGGGCGGGGTCGATCAGGGCGGCAAGCGCGCTGGCGGTTGCTGGCGACAGCATATGGGCAAGGCGCGTGGTGTGGTCGGGGTCGGCGAGGAACCTGTTACGGGCATCATAGGCGAGCTTTGCCGCCTCAGCCTCCAGATGCGCGCGGGGGGCACCGAAGGGGTCTAACGCGGCGAAATCGAAGTGTGACAGGATGTTCAGCATCAGGATGGCCGTGGCCCCCTGCCCGTTCGGGGCATGTTCGATCAGGTCCTGCCCGCGATAGTGGCCCTTGATCGGATCGCCCCAGCTGCAGGCGGTGGCGGCGAAATCATCAAGGGTATGGGTGCCGCCAAGGGCGCGGAGCGATGCGACCATGTCGTCAGCCACCGCCCCTTCGTAGAACCCCGCGCGGCCCTTCGCGGCAATTTCACGCAGGACATGGGCCTGACCGGGTGCGCGGAAGATCTGGCCCGGGGTCGGCGCGCGGCCATCCAGCAGATAGAAATCGCGCGCAGCCCCTTTCAGGTGATCCACATCATCGGCCCAGTCGGAGGCCACGCGCGGGGCGACAGGCACGCCTTCATCGGCATAGTGGATTGCAGGGACCAAGAGATCAGACAGCGGGGTGCGCCCATAGCGCGCGTTCAAGGCGCAGAAGGCATCAATCGCGCCAGGGATGGTGACGGATTCGATGCCGCCGACCGGGATTGAGGTCAGATCGCGTGCGCGCATGTCGGTGGCGTGCAGGCCCATCGGCGCGCGGCCCGACCCGTTCAGGGCGATCACAGCCTCGGTTCCCGCAGGTTTCACGAGCACAAAGCAATCGCCGCCGATCCCGGTCATCTGCGGCTCGCACAGGCCCAGAAGCACGGCCCCGGCAAGTGCTGCATCGGCGGCATTGCCACCCGACTGCAGCACATCAATCGCCACTTTCGCCGCCAGCGGATGCGATGTCGCGCAGATGCCGTTGGTGGCAAACACGGCAGACCGGCCCGGTTTCTGGAAATCGCGCATGTGTCACCCCCCGCATCTTGCGCAACGCTAGCCGAAGCCGCAGCGATTGCCAAACGGGGGGAGAGAACCTCGACGCCACGAACTGGGTGGGGGCATTAGCCCGCAGCGCCGAGGGAAGCTTTATGCAGCTACACCACCAGATATGGGCGGCGCATACGGTGACATTAGGGGGAAAAAAGGGCAGGAATGCGTCAGATTTCACAGAACGGAAACGACAGGCCCCCCAGGCCCTGATTGTTCCGCATCCAGAACAAATGTCAGTTCATTCAGCGTGCCATAGCGGGCATAGCGCAGATCGCGTGAAAGACTGCGAATCAAGAACCAGCCAAAGCCGCCTTCGGGCAGGTCTGCCGGTGTGTCGGCCATGGCCAGACTGCCTTCGGGCAGGGTGTCATCCGGCATCGAAAGGCCACGGTCGGTGATGCGGCAGCCAACCTCGCCACCCGCCTGCCACAGGGTCAGGGTAATCTCGCCGCTGACGCCCACATAGGCATGTTCGACGATGTTGTTCATCGCCTCGGCCAGCACGATTTCGGCGGTGCCACGCGCATCTTCGGGCACGGTGGCGAGTACCGGCCCCGCCATCAGCGCACCCAGCGCCGCGCGCACCGACGGAAAGGTGGCCGGAAAGCTGAGATGGGCGATGACGACCCGCCCGCCGGTATCACCCGGGGCAACCGCATCCGGTTCGGGATGGATTTCAAACGGCATCACGCAACGCACCGGGAACCGCCGGGTGAATGGTGAACACGCCATCCATCCGTGTCAGGCGGAACACCTTTTCGACCGTCGGAGTCAGGCCCGCAAGCTCCAACCGGCGCGCGGGCAGCAGCAGTTTCATCACCGCGACAACAGCCCCCAGACCACTGCTGTCCAGAAAGTTCACGCGCGACAGATCCAGCACCACGCGGGGGGCGGCATCCACCGTCACCTCGCGCATGCGTTCCTTGAACTGAATGGCCCCTGCCGCGTCGATGCGCGTCTCGTCCACCTGCACCACAAGCATGTCGCCCATGGTTTCACTTGTCATTTTCATCGCACCCTCCAGCACACCTGTGGAAAAACTAGGCGGCAAGGGTGAACAAGTGGTAAGCGTTCAATTCATCTGAAAATGCAACGGATATCGGCCATCTTCGAAATCGCCGAAGAGATCGGGCAGATCGGGATGGCTGACCGGGCCGCCGCTGTCGTCGGGCACAAGGTTCTGTTCCGACACATAAGCCACGTAATAGGACTGATCATTTTCCGCCAGCAGATGATAGAAGGGCTGGTTCTTGGACGGGCGGCTGTCTTCAGGAATGGCGGCATACCATTCATCGGTATTGTTGAACCGCGCATCCACGTCAAAGACCACACCGCGGAAGGGATGCTTCCGGTGGCGCAGAATCTGGCCCAGATGATATTTCGCCCGCGTCTCCAGCATCATGTTGCATCCCCCAATTTTGGTTAGTAATCCCGCGCAAGGGCGCTTGTCCACACGGCAGGCGCTGTCATTGGGAAACAAACTGTGGGCCTTATCCTGACAGTCCTGTCGATTGTGGCCCCGGTGGCCCTGTTGGGCCTGATCGGGTTCCTTTGGGTCAGGTTCGGCTTTGAATACCGGCTGGCGTTTGTCACCCGTCTGTCGATGACGCTGGCCGTGCCCTGCCTGATCTTTACCGCGCTGATGAAGACATCCGTGGATCCGGCAGCTCTGGCCACCGTGTCGGTCGCGGCGGCGGTTGCCTATGCGGCGCTGACGGCTGCGTTTTTCATTTTCACGCAAGTCCTGCGGCTGGACCGGCGCACCTATCTTGCCCCGTTGATCTTTGGCAACACGGGCAATCTTGGCCTGCCGCTGGCGCTGTTTGCCTTTGGTGAGACCGGGTTGGGATTTGCCGTGGTGATCTTTGCGGTGATGATGGTGTTTCATTTCACCTTCGGGGTCTGGCTTGTGGCGGGGGGCGGGTCACCCGCCCGCGTGCTGCGCGAGCCTGCGATGTGGGGCACGCTGCTGGGGGCGCTGTTCCTGTGGCAGGGCTGGCAGACGCCCTTGTGGTTGACGCGGTCGCTCGATCTGATCGGGCAGATGGCCATTCCCTTGATGCTGATTACGCTGGGCGTGGCTGTGGCCCGCCTGTCGGCCCGCCGTTTCGGTACGGCGATCTGGCTGTCACTGGTGCGGGCAGCGATCTGCCTGGCCGTCGCCTGTGGCGCAGGATGGGCCTTTGGGCTGCCGCCCGTGGCACTGGCGGTTCTGGTGCTGCAGATCACGACGCCGGTGGCCGTGACATCCTATATGCTGGCGGAAAAGTACGGGGCGGATGCCGATGCGGTGGCGGGGCTGGTCATCATCTCGACCCTGCTGTCGGTGGTCACATTACCGCTTACTCTCGCTTTTCTGATCTGACTGGGCGCTTGTCCCCATTTCCACAGCGGCGAAATTGCACTAATGTGACAAAAAACAAGAAAGTACGAGGGGCTTATGAGCAGACTTCTCCGTGCGGCGGTGCTGTTGACGTTTCTGGCCTCTTGCGGGGGCGGGGCGGGCAATTTTTCAGCCCCGCGCAATCTGGATGACGCCTGTGCGCTGGCACAGGAGCGGCCGGAGTATTTCAGTGCGATGCAGGCGACGGAACGCAAATGGGGCGTGCCTGTGCATGTGCTGATGGCGACGATCTATCAGGAATCGAAATTCGTGGGCAATGCGCGCACCCCGCACCGCTTTGCGCTGGGCATCATCCCCCTGGGCCGCCAGAGCAGCGCCTATGGCTATAGCCAGGCCCTGGACGGCACTTGGGAGGAATACCAGCGCGAAGAGGGCGGGCGCGGCGCACGGCGTGACCGGATCGCGGATGCCACGGATTTCATGGGCTGGTACATGCACGAATCCGAAGTGCGCCTTGGTATCAGCAAGTTCGACGCCAACGCGCAGTATCTGGCCTATCACGAAGGCCGCACGGGATATGCCAACCAGAGCTATCTGGACAAGCAATGGCTGGTGGAGGTTGCGGCCGCCGTGCAGGCGCGGTCAGACGAATACCGGGACGAATTGCTGGTCTGCGGGCTGTAAAGCGGTTTGCAGTCGATGTGAATCACATTGACTGCAAACCAAGACAAGAACCGCCAGGAATGTTGCGATTTGCTTTTTGATCTGCCGTGTCAGATCAAAAGCAAATCGCTGTCGTCAGTTGCGGCGGTTCTGTTCGGCGCTGATGGAAAAGACCGACGCGCCGTAAGAGCCGCCCTTGACAAGTTCACCCAGGATCACGGTGGTTTCCTGGCCCGCATCATCGGTGATGACCCATTGGCGCAACTCCACCGGCCCGTCGGTGAACACCATTTCGATGGTGCCGTATTCGGGATGGGCCGGGTCCTGTGCCTTGACGCGGGTCGATGTGCCATCCTCGGTATGCGATACGACAGTGCCGGACGCCCCCAGATCGACATTGCGCGCGAGAATCAGATTCAAAGGCGTGCGGTCAAGCGGATACTGCTCGGGTCCCTGATTGGACTTTCCGTCAAAAATCGCGACGGACCCGGCGCTGGCCAGGACCAGACTTTCATCGGGGGGCGCATATTCGAACCGGACCCGTCCGGGGCGTTTGATGATCAGATTGCCGGTGGAGATGGAGCCATCGGCATTCACCTGGGTAAAGTCCGTCTCGACCGTGGTCAGGCCGTTCAGATAATCGCTGAGCGTGCCAAGCGATATCTTTTCTGCCTGCGCGGGCAGGAGGGTGGCAATCAGGACGAGCGGGGCCAGAACGGCGCGGAGAATTGTCATAGTCGCAAGATAATGCGTGGCGAGGCGGTCTGCATCAAGGATCGCATCACAAGGCAGAGAGATGCCGAAGCAGGCGGGAGAGGTCAGAAACGGACGAAATTGACGGCTGTCAATTTACATGTATTTTTGTTGATTATCAATAATCTAGAAGAAATTTCCCGATTGGCGTTAAGACTTTTGAAACATTGCGTGATCGGGCGCTGATGGCGGGCCGGTCGGCTGTTCGGCAGCAGGCCTGCGTGGTGCATCCCCCCTTCCCCACGGCGGGGGAGGGGGATGCCCGATGTCTGCGGTTGTGGCAAGATGACGGGTGGCGTGCGTCAGCCGGGATTTTTGAGGGCCCTATGGCGTCATTGGATCTGTTGGCCGTTGACATAGATGCTGCCATCGGGGCGGGCCTCGATCTTGGAGGTCAGCACGTCTGCACCCTCACCCGGTTCCATGAACAGGGCCATTGCCATCCGCGCGCCTGTGGCCTGTTCCTGTGGCAGAAGGCCCGCGGCGATCAGGCTGTTGATCAGGCCGTTGGCACCCGTGAGCGTGAATTCAGACGTCCCCGACGGCACCGGCGTCGGCGTTGCGTTATTGATGGTGAAGG
>JAAFHS010000026.1:0-429 GCA_013298485.1 Rhodobacterales bacterium | reverse complement strand
CGGCGGCACCAGCCGCCGATATCCGGAAATCGGTGATATCGATGGCGTCGATCCGGGGTTCGGGCGGGGTGCGGCCTTCTTCTTCGGCTTTCATGATGGCGATCAGGTCAAAGGCCACCTTTCCCTTCATGTCCACTGACAGGGTGGCCGGGTCGCGCGGCAGGGCCCTGCCGGGATCGATCATGGCCCAAGCCTCTTCGTTGACCACCAGATTGCCAAGCTGGACCATGTAGCGGAAGTCCTGCGTCCGGTTGTCAAACAGCGGCACCTGAATGATCGTGGCCAGATTGTCCGCCTTCAGTTTCAACTGCGGAAAGGGCAGTCCGGGGGAGGTCACGGTCGCGTCAAACCCTGCGGCGGCGACATTCATGTCAAAGCCGCTGCGGTCCATCAGCAGCGCAAATGTGCTGGGGGCGCTGGTGACATCGG
>JAAFHS010000259.1:1749-4620 GCA_013298485.1 Rhodobacterales bacterium | reverse complement strand
CGCTTTTGAAGGGCTGCACCACCAGCCCCCGGTCGCGCAAGGCACGCAACAGGCCCAGCATCAGGGTCGTTTTCCCCGTGCCGGATGCGGGGGCGGAGATCAGGAGGCCGGGGGTCATGTGCCGGTTCCCGGAAAGCGCGGATCGGTGCCGATGGGCCGGTAGCGGCGGTCATAATCGCCTGCATAGAGCCTGCTTTCGGCGAATCCTTCCGCCGCAAGTGCGGGTCCGATCAGGATCAGGGCGGTACGGTCCACTTCCGCCGGGATTGCGGCGACAAGGGTGCCAAGGGTGGCGCGGATGATCCGCTGATCCGGCCAACTTGCGCGCCAGACGATCGCAACAGGGCAGTCAAGGCCATAGTGCGGGGCCAGATCAGTGACGATTTTGCCGGTCAGATGGATGGACAGGTGCAGGGCGAGCGTGGCCCCTGTCGCACCGAAGGCCGCCAGCGTTTCGCGCGGCGGCATGGGCGTGGCGCGGCCCTCGGTACGCGTCAGGATGACTGACTGCGCAAGACCCGGCAGCGTCAGTTCCGCGCCCAGGGCGGCAGCTGCGGCGGCGAAGGAGGGGACCCCGGGGGTGACGTCATAGGGGATGTTCAGTGCGCGCAGGCGGCGCAGCTGTTCGCACCCGGGGGGGCAGTGGCCAAGGATCGCCTGCGGGATCAGCGATCCGGCATAAAGGCAGACCGGGGCGGCGGCGATCAGATCGCGCCCGCGCAGGGTGAGGAGATCGGCTGCGCCGGGGCCAGCACCGATGAAGTGGACGGTCATGGGGCGGTCCTTTCGGCAATGGCGGCGGTGGCGGTGCCGTCCTGTGATTGCGCACGCGGGGCCAGCAGGCGTGCACCCGGGCCAGCGGCGGCAAGGGCCGCAGCCTCGGCCACCGATCCCGTGCCGTAAAGGGTGTGGACGCGCGGGGAGTGGGTCAGGACGGTCTGCCGTGCCAGATCGGCGGGCGACATGGCCAGAATGGGCAGGTTCAGGGCCGTTGCGAGGGACTGAAGGGCGCCTGCCCCGGCCTTGGCCTCGGCGGTCGCAAGCCCCGTCAGGCCGGCGGGGCCACCGGCCCGCATCAGCGCCTCATGCAGGGCGCGCGCGCTGGTGGTGGTGCGAAACCCGAAGCCTGCAACCCTCATCGCGTGACACTCCACTGCACGATGGGCAGCGCTGCGCGCCAGCCGCGTTTCGGGCCGATGGGCGTGGATTCGGCGACGTCGATGCGCAAAAGGGTGCCGCCATGGTTGGCGGACCAATGCGCCAGCAGGCCTTCGGTTTCCAGCGTGACGGCATTGGCTACGACGCGCGTGCCAGGGGGGAGCACCTCCCAGAGGCGGGTCAGCAGGGCATCAGATGCACCGCCGCCGATGAAAACGGCATCAGGGGCGGGCAGGGCGTCAAGGCCATCGGGTGCGCGGTGGTGATGCAGGGTGTAGCGGTGGATCAGGCCAAAGCTCTCGGCATTGGTGCGGGCACGGGCGGCGCGGGTGGCGTCGGATTCGACTGCATGGACATGGCCCCCCCCCGCCAGCAGCCATTCGATGCCGATGGAGCCGGACCCTGCCCCGATGTCCCAGAGCACCTCACCCGCATGCGGGGCAAGGGCGGACAGGGTCAGGGCACGGATGGGGCGTTTGGTGATCTGGCCGTCATGGGCGAACAGATCATCGGGCAGGCCGGAGGCGCGGGGGATGCCGGGGCCGCTGGCCGTGATGGCGACGGCAACAGGAGCTGCGATGTCGGTCAGTGTCATGGCATCGGCACGGGTGTGGCGGAGGCGCGCGCGGGGACCGCCAAGGCATTCCATGACGGTCATGTCGGATGCGCCATGACCCTGTCCTACCAGCCATGTGGCGAGTTCCGTGACGGCAGATGCGTCACGAACAAGGCAGATTGCACGCGTGCCGCGCCCGAGGATCGGCTTCAGGCGCGACAGGGGGGCGGCATGCAGGCCAAGGCAATGCGTCTCCTCCAGCCGCCAGCCAAGGGCGTTGGCGGCCAGGGAAAAGGTGGATGGCGCGGGATGCGAGATCCATTCGCCAGGGGCCAGATGGGGCGTGATCGACCCGCCCGCGCCGCACCAGAACGGATCGCCCGAGGCCAGCACCACCGTCGGGCGGCCACGGCAGGCCAGAACGGGGGCGATATCGAAAGGTACGGGCCATGCCTCACCCTGCACCCCGGCAAGCGCCAGATGGCGCGGGCCGCCAAAGACGCATTCCGCGCGGGCCAGCGCGTCACGGCTTGCGGGCGGCAGGGCGATGTGGCCATCCTCGGTCAGGCCAATGATGGTAAGCCAGGGATCAGCCATGACGCGCATTCTTCTGCTGGGCGGCACGACCGAGGCGAACCTGCTGGCCATCGCCATGGCCGGGGCGGGCCTTGATGCCGTCTATTCCTATGCCGGGCGCACCGATGCGCCGATGGGCCAGCCGATCCACATGCGGGTCGGCGGTTTTGGCGGTGTTGACGGCCTGATCGCCTATCTGGCGGCCGAAAACATCACGCATGTGATCGACGCCACCCATCCCTTTGCTGCGGGAATGAGCACGAACGCCGTCGCGGCCTGCAAGCGGGCAGGCGTCCCTCTTGTGGCGCTGGAACGCGCGCCCTGGGTCGCCGGTGCGGGCGATCTGTGGACCCATGTGCCCGATCTGGCGGCGGCGGCCCTGGCCTTGGGCACCATGCCGCGTCGGGTGTTTCTGGCCATCGGGCGGCAGCATCTGGCGGCTTTCGCAGGCCAGCCACAGCATCACTATCTCGTCCGGCTGGTCGATGCGCCGACGGGCGATCTGCCCCTGCCGCGCGTGCGGGTCATCGTCGCGCGCGGGCCGTTCACCGTGGCGGGCGACCGCGGCCTGATGCGGGATC
>JAAFHS010000259.1:0-1739 GCA_013298485.1 Rhodobacterales bacterium | reverse complement strand
GCAAGTGGTGGTGGCCAAGAACGCGGGCGGCAAGGGCGCTGTGGCCAAAATCGCCGCCGCACGGGACCTGGGCCTGCCGGTGGTGATGATCGACCGGCCCGTGATCCCGCCCCGCGATGTGGTGCACAACGTCGCGGGCGTGATGGCGCGGTTGGGCGTCTGACCGGGGTATCACGCCCCTGTCGTCCGGGGTGGCAGCCCTTGATCGCATGGCGCGGAATCGTCGGAAATCAGGAGCTTCCCTCCCCCGCGTGGGCAGGGAGAGGGAGGGGGGCGTTGCTGGCGGTGCAATGATGCCCCCCACCCCCCTCCCCTCCCCACGCGGGGGAGGGGCGGCGCCAAGGCTCGCGCGTGGTGCTGTTTGGTCTGACAAAGCACTGGAAAGCAGAGGGCAGCACCGGCCCCGAAAGCGCGCTTGGGGCACTGCATTTGCAGGGGTGTGGTCAGCATGTTCGGGCCGCATCATCCAGCCCGCCTTGGGGTATAGACCCATGGCCCGACGCGCCGCGTGGCGCTGTTGCCCAGGATGACGACCGTGCGCATGTCGGCCATGTCGGGCCTGGCCTCGGCCAGGGTGGTGGTGGCGATCGCCTCCTCTGGCGTGGAGACGGCACGGGCGAAAGTGATCAGGCGGTCTGGCCCGCATTCGGCGCGCAGCACATCGAGTGTGCGGGCAAAGGTATCCGGGCGGCTGGCCGAACGCGGGTTGTAAAAGGCCATGGCGAAATCAGCACGGGCGGCATGGCGCAGGCGGGTCTCGATCACCTCCCAGGGTTTCAGGTTGTCGCTCAGATTGATGCAGCAGAAGTCATGGCCGAGGGGCGCCCCTGCCCGCGCGGCGGCGGCGAGCATCGCAGTGATGCCCGGCAGGACGCGGATATCAAGGGCCTGCCACTGTGGCGCATCCTCCAGCGCCTCGAACACTGCCGCTGCCATCGCAAACACGCCCGGATCGCCAGAAGAAACGATCACCACATGGCGGCCCTGTGCTGTCATCTGCAGTGCGGCACGGGCACGGTCCATCTCCACCCGGTTGTCCGAAGGGTGCAGCATCAGGCCGGGGCGGGGGACAATACGTGCGACGTAAGGAATGTAGCCCACGATGTCGGTCGCCGCCGCAATCGCCGCGGTGACCTCGGGCGTCACCTGCCTGTCCGATCCCGGCCCGAGGCCCGCGATGGTCAGTGACCCCGTCATCGCACTGCCCCCCACCGCTTCAGGTCTTCCTGTCTGCACAAATATCCCACGGGGTAAGCTATTGGTTTCGCCATTGGTTCAAGAAACCAATGGCTTGGGGGGTGTGAAACCCCCGGTTCCGACCGCAGCCAAGGGCGCGGCCAGCCCATCATTCCGGCACCTCTGGCCGCCGCCCGTGGCCATGCACCAGCACGATCGCGAAATACGGGCAATCCGTGGCATCCACATCCACCAGCCGCGCAATCCGCTGGTTCGGCATCGTGCCGCGTTCGACCAGCCATGCGTCATCCAGCCGCCCGGCCCGCGCGAGTGCGCGGCGGACGCGCGGCAGGTTGCGGCCCGTCTTCATCACGACCAGCGCATCGGCGGTTTCCATGTGACGCACCAGATCATCCTCGGGCAGCGTGCCCATCAGCACGGTGAGCACATCATCGCCCCAGGTGATCGGGGTATCCGTCGCCGTCCAGCACCCCGTCATGCCCGTGATGCCGGGGATCACCTCCACCGCCACCCGGCCCCGCAGACGGGAATGCAGATGCATG
>JAAFHS010000258.1 GCA_013298485.1 Rhodobacterales bacterium | reverse complement strand
ATGCGGCTGGCCTGACGCCCACCATCGACGCGGTCGAGGTTGCGCGCCGCCTTCTGTCCGTGGAACGCCAGCTTGCCCAGCTCCTCGCCCAAGGCCGCGAATGCTGATCAAGTTCTTCCCCAACGGCCAAGGGCGCGGGTCCGGCCCCGTCGGCTACCTGATCGCCGATCAGGTTCTGGCCTACGATGCCAACCGCGACCTGATCCGCGATGCGGCTGGCCAGCCCACGCACACGATCCGCGACCCGCGCCCCGAGGTCCTGCGCGGCAACCCCGACCGGACCGAGGCGCTGATCGACGCCAGCCCCCACGCCTGGACCTACCGCGCCGGTGTCATCAGCTTTGCCGCCGACGACGCCCCGTCCGAGGCGCAGCAGTACGAGGTCATGGATGGCTTCGAAAAGCTCGCCTTCGCGGGCCTCGACCCCGAGCAGTTCGACATCCTCTGGGTCCGCCACAGCCACGAAGGCCGCGTCGAGCTGCACTTCTGCACTCCGCGTCTCGACCTGTCCTCCGGCCGCAGCCTGAACATCGCCCCGCCCGGCTATCAGACCGCCTTCGATTCCCTTCGCGACCTGATGAACCAGACCCACGGCTGGGCCGACCCCATGGACGCCCACCGCGCGCAGGAGGTGCAACCCGTCCTTGAGACCCCGCAACGGGCGAAGACCCGTGAGGAGGTCCATGCATGGATCCTCGACGAGATTTCCGTCGGCACCATCACCGACCGCGCCAGCTTGGTCGCGCTGATGACCGATGTCGGCTTCACCGTCCCGCGTGCGGGCAAGGAATACCTCACCGTCCAGGACCCCGAAACGGGCGAGCGCTGGCGACTGAAAGGAGACATCTTCCATGACGACTGGAAAGCCGACTCCGCGGCTCAGCGAGAGGCTGAACGCGGATCTGGAGGCCCTACGGCACGAGAACGCCGCCTTGATGGCATCCCAGCTGCAGAGCTTCAGGAGCGATTTGACGGCCATTGCGACGCACGCGCGCGATACAATCGAAGCCGATACCCGCATGTTTCTGCACGCGACCTCGGGCACGATGCAGAGCGTCCAGAACCAGATCACGCGCTGGCTGACCTTGGCACCGCTGATCCTGCTGGCAACCGTGACCGCCACGATAACGGCGCTGCTCGTTCTCAGCTGGTTCTGGACCGCGATGCTGTCGAAGTCGGAGCTGACGCTCCTTGGCCTGCAGCGGATCGACCAGGGCGGGACGACCTACCTTCTGACCGACCCGGAACGGGCGAGTATTCAGACATGCGCGATCAGCGATCAGAGATCGGTGTTGTGCATTCAGATAAAGGAGAAATGAATGCAGACGCCCCTGACAGCGCTGGAGCGCGAATTGCTTGGCTACGTCGAACGGTTGGCGACAGCCTCCGAAACCTCGGCACAGGCCTTGCGCGCCTTGGAAGCGCGCTCGACCAATCGGATGGGGCTGAGGATGGATGGCTTGGCCGACTGCGTCTCGCTGCTCATTCAGTCGCAGATCGAGTCCATGACAGCCTTGCGTGGCTTGTTGAGCGAAGCCGCGAACTTAGGGGCGATCGACAGGCAGCTGAGCGAGAGCTTGAAGCAAGCGAAGGCCGCCGAAGAACGGCTGAAGCGGCGCTAAGGGAACGTGACTGGGGGCATGAGCTGTAGTGGGGCGGAAAACGGAACTTGAAACGGAACTTGTAGCGGAACATACTGGGCTCTACCTGCGATCTGACTGCAAATTTTTTCCCTATTTTATTGATGTTAAGTGCGGTAAGCTCCTCGCCGAGCCCGGAACATGAACCGGAACTCTAACAGGGCCACCGGGCCTTGCATCTAGGGGCGCCATGTCGACCGATACTGTAACAGACAAGGGCGAAGCGATCACCATCGTAGAGCCGCTGATCCCTGAGGAAGCGTCAAGGTTTCGCGCTCCCCTGAACGACCTTGCCGTCGAACTCGCCAGCCAGTCGTCAGGGCTGCGATCGTCCCTGCCTGAAGGTATCCGGGCACCGCTGGCAGATCTCGTCCGATCAATGAACTGCTATTACTCGAACCTGATCGAGGGCCACAACACCCACCCGATCGACATCGAGCGCGCGCTGAACAAGGATTTCAGCGCCGACGCCGAGAAACGCAACCTGCAGCTCGAGGCCGTCGCTCACATCGAAGTGCAACGCTGGATCGACACGGGCGGGCTGACCGACCACCCGCTGGCCCCGGACAGCTTGCGGGAAATCCACAGGCGCTTCTGCCAAAACCTGCCGCCGGAACTGCTCGTCGTGCACAGACCGGGCGGCACTGAGATCCCGATTGTCCCCGGCGAATTCCGCAGGGACTTTGTCCAGGTCGGCAAGCATGTCGCCCCCAGCCCCGGCGCCGTGCCGCGGCTTCTGGCGCACATGCGTAAGATGTACGGGCTGCAGGGCCGAAGCGGCTCGATTATCGCCACAGCCTGCGCCCACCATCGCCTTGTCTGGATCCACCCGTTCGTTGACCTGAACGGCCGCGTCTCGCGCATGGTCGCACATGCCATGCTGCGCGATACCGTCGGCTCCGATGGCCTCTGGTCCGCCGCGCGGGGCCTCGCCCGCCGGGATGCCGAATATAAACAGCGCCTCATGGCCGCCGACGAACCCCGCCACGGCGGCGCTGACGGCCGAGGCAACCTCTCCGAACAGCGTTTGGCCGAATTCGCGACCTTCTTCCTGGAGGCCTGCATCGACCAAGTCGGCTTCATGGAGACCCTGATGCAACCGCAACGCCTGCGAGAGCGGATCATGACCTGGTGCAAAAGCGAGATGGCCAAGGGCACGCTGGCCAAGGGCGCAGATATCGTCATGCGCGAAGCACTGATGTCCGGCGAGGTCGAACGCGGAGCACTGCCCAGCCTTCTCGGTGTCAGCGACCGTCAGGCGCGAAAGGTCACGGCGGAACTGCTGGCGGTGGGGGCGCTGAAATCAGACACCCAACGCGCGCCCTTGCGGCTGAGCTTCCCGGCTAGGTTGGCGGGCGACTGGATGCCGGGTTTGTTCCCGGAGCGGTAGGCTGCGACTGGCGGTGCGTCTACTATTCTCTCTAGAAACGACTGTGTGCATCAAACAAGTCTTTGCTGCACACAGATGCCGCCAGTTCACCCAAATTTGCGCCTTCGGCCATCGAGGACCTCCGACCTGAACTCCTATCCCAGCTATCGGTCTGCAAGTTTCGCCGCTTCGGCTTGCTCCTCGAAATGGTTGAAGTAGGTTTCCCCCAAATCAAGCTCTTGATCGGTGCCGTGAAGCCACTCTGAAACGACACCCACTGCGGCCGCAGCGCCAGCCTTGCTGCGCATGGCGCATTCCCAGATCTTTGCAACCCTCCAGCCATCCAGCAGCAAAGTCGATCGAACGGCATTGTCCCTCGAGACATTGGCGGCGAACTTCGACGCCCAGAATTCCGGGCGTGTCGAAGGGGTGCTTGCGTAGCGGCAGTCCGGATGCCGGTGCCAGAAGCACCCGTGCACGAATATGACGGCCCGGTATTTCGGCAGCACCATGTCAGGCTTGCCAGAAATGCCCCTCACATGCAGGCGGTAGCGGAAGCCAAGCGCATGCAGGGACCGCCGGAGGAACAGTTCCGGCTTCGTGTCCTTACCGCGGATCCTAGCCATCATCCGGGAACGGGTCTGGCTGTCGACAATGTCGGTCATTTGCCTCCTGGCCTCGGCCGATGGACCTGGTATACAACCAGTGATCCGAATTCGAGAGGTCCCTGATTTGCCAGCCACTTTCGGCATTGTCGATCTGTTTGCAGGTCCTGGCGGCCTTGGAGAAGGGTTTGCCTCGCTGGAAGCTGACGGTCAGCACCCGTTCCACATCGGGATTTCAGTCGAGAAGGAGGCGTCGGCACACCGGACGTTAAGGCTGCGCGCCTTTCTGCGCGCTTACTTCTCGCGACACGGCGCCTTGCCGGAGGCGTTCGTGAGGTTCCATGCTGGCCTGACAGATGAACCGGACTGGGCCGATGTTGATGCTGTAGCATGGGCTGAGGCAACGGCCGAGGCGTGCTGTCTAGAGTTGGGCAATGAAGCGGCGGCAGTGGCGATCAGCGAAGGCATCGGTCGGCTTAAGCATCGCTTCGATGACACGATCCTGATCGGCGGTCCGCCCTGCCAAGCCTACTCGCTAGTTGGACGTGCACGTTCGCGTGGCAAGGCGGACTACGTTCCCGAAGACGACCACCGGCATTACCTTTTTCGAGAATACATCCGGGTGCTGAAGGAACTGCGCCCCGCCGCCTTCGTGATGGAAAACGTCAAGGGCATGCTCTCGTCGACAGTCGAGAGCCGACTGGTCTTCGAGATGCTGATGGAGGATCTGTCTTCGCTTGGTACCGGACGCGATCATCACTACGAACTGCGTGCCATCCGAATCATGGATGGCAAAGCCAGCCTCAAGGAGGCGATGCAGCCGTCCGACTTCATAGTTAGGGCCGAGGCGTTCAGCGTCCCTCAGCGACGCCACAGGGTGATTATTGTCGGGATCCGCTCTGACCTGGCGAGCAGGGCCGCGAACGCAGCGATCACCGTTACGGGAGAGACCAGAACGGTCAGCAATGCAATCGGCACCTTGCCGCCCTTACGCAGCGGCATCAGCCGCGGCCGC
>JAAFHS010000257.1 GCA_013298485.1 Rhodobacterales bacterium | reverse complement strand
GATCCGCGCAAGATTGATGAAAATGCGATACAACTTGGCGGTGTGGATTAACGATCCGATCAGGATTTGCTCCCTAGCATGACCGTCTGAAGGGCTGATGCGCCCGTCTTTGCAAGGGAGTTGCCGTATGTTGCATGCCATTAGCCGATCGGCGGTGCTCCGCTCTCTCTGGGCGCATCGCCGTGCTTTGCGCAGACCCGAAATCATGGCATTTCTGCCCGCCGTGACGCTGGCCGCGTTCTGGTTCGGGGGCGAGGATATGCTGGTCTTCACCGCACTCGGCCTGCCACTGCTGTTCGCCCTTGCCGGTGCCTTCCGGTTTGAACAGGCTGTCCCCGATTTTCCCGATGCGGCGGGCGGTCTGGTCAGCCCGCAGCAGATGGAACGCCATCTGGGCCTGATCCTGCAGAACAGCGAAAGATCGGGCGACACGACCGGGATCATCATGGTCGCACTGGATGATCTGGCGGGTCTGGACGCGCAATTCGGCACAGGTGCCGTGACCGAGGTGCATGAACGCGTTGCCGACAGGTTGGCCAGCGCCCTGCGCGGCCCCGATCTGATTGCGCGCCTGCGCCCCGGCTGCTTTGCCATTCTGCTGACACCGATGCGCCGGATTGATCTTGAGGCGATGGTGCAGGTCGCGGCCCGGCTGCAGGCGGCGGTGGCCCCGCCCATCAGCCTTGATGCCACACGCATCTACGTCACGGCATCGGTCGGCTTCTGCCTCGCGGCGCGGGCACCGCAGAACACCGCACGCGCATTGATGGATGCGGGGCTTGCGGCGGCGACGGATGCGCTGCGCTGCGGGCCGGGCGCGATCCGGGCCTATTCCCCCGACATTGCCGCGCGCCAGAAACAGACCGACGATCTGCGCGGCAGTCTTGAGGCCGCCTTTGACGAAGGCCAGATCAAGCCGTTCTTTCAGCCCCAGATTTCCACCGACACAGGCGCCCTCACGGGGCTGGAGGCGCTGGCCCGCTGGCATCACCCCGAACGCGGGCTTCTGCCGCCTGCGGATTTTCTGGCCGCCGTGGCCGATGCAGGCCTGTCGACCCGGCTCTGCGACACCATGCTTGCTGGGGCCATGGGTGCCTTGCGCAAATGGGATCAGGCGGGCATCCGCATTCCGCGTGTGGGGGTGAATTTTTCGGCGGCTGAATTGCGCGACCCCCGTCTTGTCGACCGCATCCGGTGGGAGCTGGACCGTTTCGATCTGCGCCCCGACCGGCTGTGCGTTGAAATCCTCGAAACCGTGGTCGCGGATTCCGCCACCGACCTGATCGTGCGCAACCTGTCGGCACTGGCCAAACTCGGCTGCCAGCTTGACCTTGATGATTTCGGCACGGGTCAGGCCGCCATCGGCAGCATCCGCCGCTTTGGCGTCAGCCGCCTCAAGATCGACCGCAGTTTCATCACCCATGTAAACGACGACCGCGAACAGCAGCGCACCGTGGCCGCCATCCTGTCACTCGCCGAGCAGCTGGGCCTCGATACCATCGCCGAAGGGGTCGAGACGCCGGAAGAACACGCGATGCTGGCGCAACTGGGGTGCAAGCATGTGCAGGGCTATGCCATCGCGCGCCCCATGCCGTTCGATGATGTCGCCGCCTGGATCACCCGCCACCGCGCAGGTCTGCGCCCCCTGCCCCGTATCGGATCGCGGGCCTTGTAACGATCCGGCCCGGCACAGGGGCCGAAAGACGCAGCGCCAACCGCCGATTTCCCGCAATAGCGCTTGACCTTTCTGCCCCCCTATCGTTGAACCGCGCGTGAATGAACCAACAGCGGCGGTAGTCCCGGATGGACGATCAGAACAACAACAAGAACCTTTTGCTGGCCACGGCGCTCAGCATGCTCGTGATCCTTGTCTGGCTGGTCTTCTTCCCCCCACCCGAAGCACCCGTCGACCCCAACGCCCCTGTCGCGACACAGGCGGCAGACCCGGCTGCGCCGGTCGTAGCCGATACCGAAACCACGTCTGAGGAAACCGCAGCCGAGGCTGCAGCCGCCCGCGTGACGATCGACACGGATGAACTCTCCGGCTCCATCTCGATGCTGGGCGGCCGCATCGACGACCTGCGCCTGAAGGACTACAAGGAAACGCTGGAACCCGGGGCCGAAACCGTGCGCCTGCTGGCCCCGATCGGGCAGGACAACGCCTATTACGCCGTCTTCGACTGGCTGCCAGGCCCGGGTCTTGACCGCGCCGATGTGCCCAGCGCCCGCACCATCTGGCGCACCGGCACCGATGCGAAGCTGACTGTTGCGACCCCGCTGGTGATGACCTGGGACAACGGCAAGGGCCTGATCTTCACCCGCACCATCAGTGTTGACGACAAATTCATGTTCACCATCAGCGATGCAGTGCAGAACAACAGTGCCGCCGAGGTCCGCCTTGCCCAGCGCGGCGTGGTCGCCCGGCACGGCCTGCCGAAACTGCAGAAAATTTTCGTCGTGCACGAAGGCCTGATCCGCCGTGTCGATGGCGAATTCCACGAAATCGACTACAAGGATATGGTCGATCTGCCCGCCATCGAAGGTGAAGGCGCCCCGTCCGAGGTCACCCCCGCCACCATCGATGGCTGGATCGGCTTTACCGATCACTACTGGATGACCAGCCTCGTGCCGGATCAGGGCACGGCATTCACCGCCGTCGCCAAATACACGCCCGGTTCCGACATCTACCAGGCCGAGGTGCGCGCGCCCCTGCTGACCGTCGCCCCCGGCGCCAGTGCGACCCAGGGCCAGCGTCTGTTCGCAGGTGCCAAGGAATGGGAAACCATCGGCAATTATCAGGACGCAGGTATCGCAGGCTTCATCGACAGCATCGACTGGGGCTGGTTCTTCTTCCTGACCAAGCCGATCTTTGCCGTCCTGCACTGGCTGAACGCAACCATCGGCAACATGGGCCTTGCGATCATCGGCCTTACCTTCGTGCTGAAACTGATCGTGCTGCCCCTGGCCTATAAATCTTATGTCTCGATGGCCCGGATGAAGGAACTCCAGCCCGAGATGGAGGCGCTGAAGGAACGCTGCGGCGATGACAAGCCGCGGATGCGAAAGGAAATGATGCAGCTCTACAAGGACCGCAAGGTGAACCCTGCGGCCGGCTGCCTGCCTGTCCTGATCCAGATCCCGATCTTCTTTTCGCTGTACAAGGTGATCTTCGTTACCATCGAACTGCGCCAGGCAAAGTTCTTCGGCTGGCTGAATGACCTGTCCGCCCCTGACAGCTCATCCCTCTTCAACCTCTTCGGCCTGCTGCCCTGGGATGCCCCCGCGCATGGCACCCTGCTTGCCCTGATCTTCATCGGCATCCTGCCCATCATCCTTGGCATCACCATGTGGCTGCAGCAAAAGCTGAACCCCGCCCCCGCCGATCCCGTGCAGCAGCAGATTTTCGCCTGGATGCCGTGGGTGTTCATGTTCATGCTCGGCGGCTTTGCCAGCGGTCTGGTGATCTACTGGATCACCAACAACACCATCACCTTCACCCAGCAATACCTCATCATGCGCAGCCACGGGCACAAGCCTGATCTCTTCGGCAACATCAAATCCAGCCTGAAACGCAAAGCGGCCGCAGAGGCCACGGCACCTGCCAAGCCTGCCGCCAAGCCGCCTGCCGCCGCCAAGACCAGCGTCGACGCCCCGGCCAACCGCACGACGCCGCCGCGCAGCCGGAAGCCGCGCAAGTGACGGCAAGACTTACCCATATCGTGCGCCACCCCATCAAGGGACATGGACGCGAAGAACTGGCCCATGTGGTGCTCACGGCCGGGGCTTGCCTGCCCTATGACCGCCACTGGGCCGTGGCCCATGATGCAGCCAAGCTGACGGGCGGTTGGGTGCCTTGCGTGAATTTTGCACGCGGCTCAAAAGTCCAGTCGTTGATGGCCATGACATGCGCGCTCGATGACGATGCCACACATCTGACGCTGGCGCATCCTGACCTTGGGTCATTGCGCTTTCGTCCCGATGATCCGGCCGATTTTCCCCGTTTTCTTGCATGGGTGGCACCCATCACGCCAGAAAACCGCGCGCAGCCTGCACAGATCGTGTCAGTCGGGCGTGGGATCACCGACAGCGCATTTCCATCCGTGTCGATCTTGTCGCTGGCCTCACTGCGCGATCTGTCAGACCGGATGGGGCAGGATCTGTCCATCCACCGGTGGCGCGGCAATCTGTGGCTGGACGGGGCCGCACCTTGGGTGGAAGAGGCCTGGGTCGGGTGCCATCTGCGCGTGGGCAAGACCGTGTTGAAAATCGAAGAACGGATTGAACGCTGCAACGCGACCATGGCCAATCCGGCGACGGGCGTGGTCGATGCCGATACGTTAACCGCGCTGAAAACCGCATTTGACCACAAGGATTTTGGTGTCTACGCCACTGTCGTCGAAGGTGGGACCGTCACCCTTGGGGATGATTGGGCCATCCTGTGACCCTGCCCTTCCCGCTGGCCCCCACCCCCGAAGATGCGGCGCGCGAGGCTGGGCGGCTGCTCTTTGCAGGCCCCGTGGATTTCGTCAAAGGGGTCGTGGCCATGTCCGGCCTGCCCCCCGCAGACCGGCTCGAGATCTGCTTTGCCGGCCGCTCCAACGTCGGGAAATCCAGCCTGATCAACGCGCTGACGGGGCGCA
>JAAFHS010000256.1 GCA_013298485.1 Rhodobacterales bacterium | reverse complement strand
ATGCGCATCCCGATATGCGTTGCATCCTGTGTCTGTTTGAAGGCGGGGCGACGGGGGCGGCGGATGGGTATTTCCGCATGACCGGGCAGGTGGCGGCGAGCCTTCTGCATCTGGCCCCGGGGTTCGCCAACGGCTTTGCCAATCTGCACAATGCGCGCAAAGCGCGCAGTGGCATGCTGACCATCATGGGGGATCATGCGACCTATCATCAGCAGTATGACAGCCCGTTGAAGGGCGATACGCTGGGGATTGCGCAGGCGATTTCGCATTGGACGCGGATGACGACGGATGCGGGTGCGGTGGCGGGTGATGGTGCGGCGGCTGTGCGGGCGGCGCGAAGTTACGGCGGGCAGGTCGCAACCCTGATCCTGCCCGCCGATACCGCATGGGATGCGGCGGATCAGGCCGCTGTGGCGGCCCCGCCGCCCGCCTTGCGCAAGCCCGCGATGGACGCGGTGCGGGCAGCGGCGGCTGTTCTGCAAACGCCGGGGGCGGCGCTGATGGTGGATGGGCTGGCGTTGCATACAGCCCTTGGCGATGTCGCGAGCCGGATTGCCGCCAGGACCGGCTGTCATCTGATGGCGCCTTACTTCGTTGCGCGGATGCGGCGGGGGGCGGGGGCGGTGCCCATTCAACGCCTGCGCTATCCGGTCGATGAAAACGTGGCGCTGCTGGCGGACAAGACCGCGCTGGTGCAGTGCGGGGCCGCGCGGCCCGTCAGCTTTTTCGCCTATCCCGGCAAGAAAAGCCTGCCGGAGGCGGATGGCTGCCACGTGATGGAGCTTTGCGCGCCCGAGATGGATTACGCCTGGACGCTGCATGCGCTGGCCGATGTGTTGGGCGCGCAGGAGACGGCCCCGTTGCCCTTGCAGACGCTGGACCTGCCGCGCCTGCCGACGGGCGCGATGAGCCTGCCGAAGGTCGGGCAGGCGATTGCGGCCCTGATGCCTGAGGATGCCATTCTGGTGGATGAGGCGATCACCTCGGCCCGCCCGATGATCGATGCGACGATGGGCGCGCGCGGGCATGATGTGCTGTGTCTGATGGGCGGTGCGATTGGGGACGGCTTGCCCACGGCAGTGGGGGCGGCGGTCGCCTGCCCGGGGCGCAAGGTGGTGGCGCTGACGGGGGACGGCTCGGCAATGTATACGTTGCAATCGCTGTGGACGATGGCACGCGAGGGGCTGGACGTGACGGTCGTGGTATTTTCCAACCGGGGGTATCAGATCCTGCGCGGTGAGCTTGCGAATGTCGGTGTGACGGATGTCGGGCGCAATGCTGTCAAGATGTTCGATGTGGTGGAGCCGAGCCTTGACTGGGTGGCGCTGGCCAAGGGGCATGGGGTGGCGGGCCTGCGGGTAAACGATGCGGATCAGTTCGTGGTGGCGTTCGGCGGCGCGATGGCACAGCGCGGGCCGATGCTGATCGAGGTGATCTGCGGGTAGCCGCCGCCGGTCCTGCAGAACACGGATTGGTTTGTAGGATGGGCAATTCTGCCCATCATCCTTAGCGGACCATGGGCAAACCCGCGCGGCAGTCGCGCGGAACTGCCCATCCTACGCGCCCAGGCGGGCCTGTTCGCGGATGGAGATATAGACGGCACTTGCGATCAGGATGCTGACGCCGACAAACGTCCAGACATCGGGGAAATCGCCGAAAAACCACCAGCCTGCGATGACCGCCATGATCATCTCGGTATAGGCGAGCGGGGCGAGGAGCGATGCCTCGGCATGGTCATAGGCCAGCACGATCAGGACATGTCCGCCCGTGGCAATGATCCCGATCAGCAGGTACAGGCCCCATTGTTCAGGTGTTGGTGTTTTCCACAGGAACAGCACGAAAGCGGTGGTGATCAGCCCCCCCATGGCGCTGGTGTGAAAGGTGGTCACAATGGCCGCCGCCTGCCCGGATATGCGCCGCGTCATCAGCATGTACAGCGCAAGGCTGGTTCCGGCGGCAAGGGCGAGGATGACGCCTGCGTTGATCGCCTGCAATCCCGGGCGGATGATGATGAGCGTGCCAATGAAACCCACAAAGACTGCCGTCCAGCGTCTGCGCCCGACCTGTTCACCCAGCACCCATGGCGACAGGGCGGTGACGACCAAAGGCTGCACGAAAAAGATCGCCAGCGCATCGGCGATGGGCAGGAAGGTGAGGGCCGCGAAGAAAAAGAAGGTGGCGGCAATCAGCAGTGTTGCCCGCAGCCCGTGCATGACGGGGCGGTCGGGGATCAGGCCCGCAAGCCCCACGCGGGCCGCGGCAAAAGGCAGGGTCAGAACGGCACCGAATACCATGCGCGCCCAGACGATCTGCATGATGGGCACGCCCTGCTGCCCCAGAATTTTGGCGACCACGTCCAGAAACGGCAAAACCGCCATCGCGGCGAGCATCAGGGCGATGCCAGTCAGGGGGGTGCGCGGGGTCATGGCCGCAGTGGTAGAGGGTGATGGGGCGAAAGCCAAGGCATTGCCCTTCCCTCAGGCGGCCCTTTGGGTCATGGTTCGAAGAACAGGAAAGGTGTCCCCATGGCCGAAGCACGTGCGCCCCGTCTGGCGGTTCTGATTGATGCCGACAACGTGCCCGCCAGCTATGCCGAGGCGATCTTTGAAGAGATCGCCGGTCTGGGCGAGGCGAGCGTGCGGCGCATCTATGGCGATTGGTCTGCGACACGGCTGGCGGCCTGGGCGCGGCGGGTGGCGGCATTGGGGCTGGTGGCGGATCAGCAGTTTTCAAACACCAAGGGCAAGAATGCATCCGACATCGGCCTTGTGATCGCGGCAATGGATTTTCTGCATTCGGGGCTGTTCGATGGCTTTGTGCTGGTCAGTTCGGACAGTGATTTCACCCGGCTGGCGGCGCGCATCCGCGAGCAGGGCCTGGATGTCTATGGCATCGGCGAGAAGAAGACACCCGAGGCGTTCCGGATGGCCTGCAAGCGGTTCATCTATGTGGAAAACCTGACGCGGATTGATGCCGCGGCGGATCACGACCCGGTGGAGGTGCCGCGTGCGAAGGCACAACCCGAGGCGGCCGAGGCGCCGTTGCGCGGGGGCAAGGAGCCGCCGGCGAAGGCCATTCCCCTGATTATCGCGGCGATGCGGGCGATTGATCCGGATGGCGAATGGTATTCGCTGGGCCAGATCGGACAGTACATCACGCAAGCCAGCCCGGATTTCGACACCCGCACCTATGGCAGTGCCAAACTGTCGGACCTGGTTCGCAAGATCAGCCGGTTCGAGGTGAAGCCGGGGCCGGGAAGCCAGCTTTTGGCGCGGGATGTGTCTTAGAGCGTATCGCCTTTGATCACCTTCAATCTGAATCAGATTGAAGGTGATCCGCCCTAGGTTCTGCATCGGCGCGCGGGTTGCTGTGCGTTTCTGCGGCTTAACGGGCGGGCCATGCGCGCTTATGTTCGAGGCTGAACAAGAGGTGCCGCTATGACCGATCTTTCCCTTGGCATTGATACATTCGGCGATGTGACGCGCCGCGCCGATGGCAGCCTGACCCCGCAGGATCAGGTGCTGCGCGAGGTGGTGGCCGAAGGCGTTCTGGCCGATCAGGTGGGCGTGGACTTCATCGGGATCGGCGAGCATCACCGCGATGATTTTGCGGTATCTTCACCGGAAATGGTGCTGGCGGCGATTGCGGGGCAGACGCGGCGGATCAAACTGGGGTCGGCTGTGACGGTGCTGTCATCGGATGATCCGGTGCGGGTGTTCCAGCGGTTTTCGACCCTGAACGCTATCTCGGGCGGGCGGGCAGAGGTGATCGTGGGGCGGGGCTCCTTCACGGAAAGCTTCCCCTTGTTCGGGCAGGCGTTGGAGGATTACGAGCTGCTGTTCGAGGAACGCCTTGATCTGTTCACGCGGCTGATCCGGGAGCCATCTGTGACGTGGCAGGGTCAGACGCGGGCGCCGTTGCAGGACCAGCGGGTCTATCCGACCCTTGGCGCGCCGCTGACCACATGGGTTGGCGTGGGCGGCAGCCCCGCATCCATCGTGCGGGCGGTGCGGTATGACCTGCCCCTGATGCTGGCAATCATCGGGGGCGATCCGCGGCGGTTCCTGCCGCATATCGACCTGTATCACCGGGCGGCAAAGCAGATGGCGCGCCCCATCCACCCGATTGGCGTGCATTCGCACGGGTTTGTCGCGGCGACGGACGAGGCGGCCTGGGAAACCCTGTGGCCGCATTACCGCGCGATGCATGACCGGATCGGGGCGGAGCGTGGCTGGCCTGCCACGACCAAGGACCGGTTTCTGGGCGAGGTGGCGCATGGGTCGCTGTATGCAGGCGCGCCTGAGACGGTGGCGCGCAAGATCGCAGCGACGGTGCGCGATCTGGGGCTGGCGCGGTTTGACATGAAGTATTCGTCGGGCACCCTGCCGCATGCGGCGATGATGGACAGCATCCGCCTTTACGGCAGCCGCGTGATCCCGATGGTGCGCGAGATGCTGGCAGAGGTGCCGGTGCCTGCGTGATCGCGGTCAGGCGAGATGGGCGCGGAACGCGGCGATGACCTGTGCATAGACCTGGCGTTTGAAGGGGACGATGGCGGCGAGCATGTCGTCGGCGCGCATCCATTGCCAGCGGGCGAATTCGGGGTGCGTGGTGGCGATGTTGATCTGCGCATCCGTGCCGGTAAAGCGGTAGAGGAACCATTTCTGCCGCTGGCCCTTGTATTTGCCG
>JAAFHS010000253.1 GCA_013298485.1 Rhodobacterales bacterium | reverse complement strand
CACGATCGCAAACACGCCCGACAATCGCAGATGCAGCCGTGACCCCGCCGATTGGCTGCGCCGGTCCGCCACGATCCGCGACACCCGCCACAGCACCAGTGTTGCGATCACCAGCACATAGACAAGGTCCGCCAGCAGCACCAACCGCAGCACAGGCGAGACGGCAGACTGGTTGAACGGTCCAAGGGCCAGAAACGTCGCCACCGCCAGCACCGGACCCAAAAGCACGATCAGAATCGTTGTCGCGTTCTGCACCCGCTTCTGGCGGCGCAGGCGCACAAGACGCTCCCAAGTGCTGCGATGTCCTGCCCGACCCGCCATCTGCCCCCCATGGCAGGGCCTGTGCCACTGCCGCCACATCTTGTGTCATATCCGGCACGACACCGGAAAGACGCACCTGATGTTGCGGTTTTACATCAATTTGCGCCGCCGTGTCACGCGGATATCGAGGTCGGTGATCTTCTTACGCAAGGTATTGCGGTTGATCCCCAGCAAATCGGCACATCTCGCCTGATTTCCCGCCGCCGCATCCAGGGCGATTTCGATCAACGGCCCCTCTACCTCGCGCAGAATCCGCTGGTAAACCCCCGGCGGCGGCAACTGCCCGCCATGCAGATCGAAATAGCGTTGCAGATGGCGCGCAACCGATGCCGACAGCTTCTCGCCCTCACCCCCGCCCCGCAGCGGCTCCACCGCGGGCTGCGCCCCCAGCACCGCGACCACATCCGCCTTGCTGATCTCGGCCTCGGCCGATGTCACCATCAGCCGCCGGATCGTGTTTTCCAGCTGCCGCACGTTTCCGGGCCAGCTATAGGCCCGCACGAGATCACGCGCATCACCCGACAACCGCCGCACCGTGCCCAGATCGCGTTCCCCCTTGGCCAGGAAATGCTCGGCCAGCAGCGGAATGTCATCCATCCGTTCGCGCAAGGCAGGCACGCTCAGCGTCACACCCGACAGGCGGTAGAACAGATCCTGCCGGAATCCCCCCGCATCCATCCGTGCCGCAAGATCGGCCTGCGATGTCGCCATGATGCGCGGCGCATGATCGCCCAGCATGTCCAGCATGCGCACCACACGCGCCTGCGTCTCATCGTCGTAATCGGCCACTTCATCGAACACCAGGCTCCCGCCCCGCGCCCGGCTCAGCAGCGTCGATGGCCCCTCCATCCCCTGCAGGTCCGACATCTGCGCCACGATATAGGGCAATGTGCGCCGGTCTGAAAAATCATGGATCGCCCGCGCAATCAGCGACTTTCCCGTGCCGCTTTCGCCCGTCACCAGCACCGCAAGATCCGTATTCATCACCCGCGCCACCAGCCGGTACAGCGCCTGCATCGCGGGCGTGCGCCCCACCAGCGGCAGATCATCCCCCGCCTCGCGCGGTGCCGCAGGGGTCGTGCGCGTGCGCCGCTTCTGGTCCAGCGCACGGGCGGATTTCTTCATCAGATCAGGCAGATCAAAGGGTTTCGGCAGATAATCATAGGCCTCCGCCTCGGCCGCCTGAATGGCCGTCATGATCGTATTCTGGGCCGAGATCACAATCACCGGCAGGCCCGGCCGCATCCGGCTGATGCGCGGCAGCGCCTCCAACCCATTTCCATCCGGCATCATCACGTCGGAAATCACGAGGTCACCCTTGCCCTCTTCGACCCACCGCATCAGCGTCATCAGGCTGGAGGTCGCATGCACCTTGCACCCCGCCCGCGTCAGGGCCTGTGTCAGCACCGTGCGGATCGTGCGGTCGTCATCGGCAACCAGTACCGTTCCGTCCATGCTCAACTCTCCTCTGTCTGTGTGATGTCTTTCGGGGCAACCGGCAGCGACACGCGGAACACCGTCCGCCCCGGCACTGAATCCACGGATATCCACCCCTCGTGATCCGTGATGATCTTGCTGACCAGTGCCAGGCCCAGCCCCGTCCCGTTTTCGCGCCCGCTGACGAAGGGTTCAAAGATGTCGGCCCCAAGTTCGGCTGGAACGCCGGGACCATCATCAATGATCTCGATCTGCAAAGGCACCGCGCGGCCCGGTCCGCTCTTCTGCCGCAGCCGCAGGGATTGTTCGAAAAATGTGTGCAGGCGGATCGTACCCCGCCCGCCCGCCGCCTCTGATGCGTTCTTGATCAGGTTCAAAAACACCTGCATCAGCTGATCCAGATCGGCATAGGTTGCAGGCAAGGACGGATCGTAATCCTCGATGATCGTCATCTGCGCGGCATAGCCCATCAGGGCCGACTTCCGTGCCCGGTCGAGCGCGTCGTGAATATTCACGGCCCGCCGGTCGGGCTTGCGCAGATTGCCGAACTGTTCCACCTGTTCCAGCAGTTTGACCACCCGCCGCGTTTCCTCCACGATCAGGTCCGTCAATTCGCGGTCCGCAGGCGACAGGCCCATCGACAACAGCTGTGCCGCCCCCGAAATCCCCGCCAGCGGGTTCTTGATTTCATGCGCCAGCATTTCCGCCATCCCGATTGCCGACCGGGCACCCGATTTCGCCTGAATGGACCGGCCCAGCCTGTCGGCAATCTCACGTGGCGAGATCAGCATCATGATGATGGCCGGGTTGTCATGCATGGGCGCGATCTGCACATTGCACTGCACCGGGGGCCGCTCGCCCGTCGTCACATCGACATCATTGATGAAAATCGGTGACTGGTTCGCCCGCGCCCGCGCCACCGCCTCATCCATCGGCGCATCGATGGCAAGGCGGTCGAACACCGGTTGCCCGACCAGGGTTTTCACCGATGTGTTCAGAAAAATCTCGGCCGCCGGATTCACCTCGATGATCGTGCCACCCGCCTCGAACAGCAACGCAGGCAGCGGCAGTGACGCCCAGATCACCCCCGGCACCGGATATGGCGGGCGATAGTCGATCATGCGGCCATGGCCCTGCCGAAGGCGGCATGTACGGTGCGGATCACCTGCGCAGGCACCTCAATCGTCAGGATCGTACGATCCGCGATCCCCGCCGCCGCCAGATACCACCCCAGATGCTTGCGTGCGACACGCGCGCCCAGGGCCGTGCCATAGAACCCGAGCATTGCCTCGTAATGTTCCACTACCAGATCGGCCAGCGCGCCGCCTTGCGGGATCACCGGGGCGGGCGTGCCATGCAGCGCATGCGCAATCTCTGCCAGCACCCAGGGCGCGCCCTGCGCGCCCCGCCCGATCATCACCCCATCCGCCCCTGACTGTGCAAGGGCCGCCCGCGCCGACGCCACATCAACGATATCCCCGTTCGCGACCACCGGAATGCCGACCGCATCCTTCACCGCCCGGATGGCCGTCCAGTCCGCCGCGCCCTTGTAGAACTGGCACCGCGTCCGCCCGTGAATCGTCACCATCCGGATGCCCGCGCCTTCCGCCCGGCGGGCCAGTTCCGGTGCGTTCAACGCCGCATCATCCCATCCCAGCCGGGTTTTCAATGTCACCGGCACATCGACCGCGCCCACCACCGCCGCGATGATCCGCAAGGCGTGATCCGGCTCCTTCATCAGGGCCGATCCCGACCATCCCGTCGTCACACGCTTCGCCGGGCAGCCCATGTTGATATCAATGATCCGCGCACCCTGCCCGGCCACAAACTTGGCCGCCTCCGCCATCCAGTAGGGATCACGCCCCGCCAGCTGGACGGCCGTCGCACCTTCCGCAAACCCCAGCTCCGCCCGCGCCCGCGCCAGGGGCTGCGCCTGCACCACTTCCTGACTGCCGATCATCTCGGACGCCACCAGCCCTGCCCCGAACCGCGCCACCATCCGGCGGAACGGCAGATCGGTGATCCCGGCCATCGGGGCCAGGACGACCGGCGGATCAATGGAAATGTCATGCAAGCGCAGCAATGGCAGGTATCCTTGTGGATTGGGGGCAGAGGTAACGCGCCGATGCCGCGAACCCAATCACCCGTCGCATAAAAACGGCTGAAAAACAAGCGATGCACAAATTTTAGGCAAAATACCCGACTCCATCACCTGATTGTCAGATCATAGGCACTCGCGTAGGAACAGGATCATGACAGTCGCGATCATCATCGTCGCCGCAGGGCGTGGCCTTCGCGCAGGCGGCGACATCCCAAAGCAATGGCAACCGCTCGCGGGGCGGCCTGTTCTCGCCCACACCATCGCCGCCTTTGCGGGCATCGGCCATATCCTGACCGTCATTCATCCCGATGATGATGCCCGCGCGCGCCAGCTTGGCATCGCCGTGACACATGGCGGGGCTACCCGCGCGCAATCCGTCCTTGCCGGTCTGCAATCCCTGCAAGGGCGCGGCATCACCCGCGTCCTGATCCATGATGCCGCCCGCCCTCTTGTCCCCCGCCCCGTCATCGACGCCGTACTCGCCGCCCTCGACCATGCCCCCGCCGCGGCCCCCGCCCTGCCCGTCACCGATGCGCTCTGGCGCGGCGCGGATGGCCATGTCACCGGCACGCAGGACCGCACCGGCCTGTTCCGTGCCCAGACCCCGCAGGGCTTTCACTATGACGCCATTCTGGCCGCCCATCTTGCGCATCCGGGCGATGCCGCCGATGATGTCGCCGTGGCCCGTGCCGCAGGCCTGCCCGTCACCATCACGCCGGGGCACGACGATAACCTGAAACTCACCTTCCCCGCCGATTTCGCCCGCGCGGAAGCCATCCTGAAAGGACGCGCCATGGATGTGCGGCTCGGCAACGGCTTTGACGTCCACGCCTTTACCGAAGGTGACCATGTCTG
>JAAFHS010000255.1 GCA_013298485.1 Rhodobacterales bacterium | reverse complement strand
CCTTGGCACCACGCGGCGCAAAGCCTTCAAGGGTCAGACCTTCATCTATGTCCTGATCAATCAGCCCTTGATGGTGCCCGAAATTGTCACAGCCGTCGCCCTGCTGATCATGTTCGGCGTGATCAAGCAGTGGTCGGGGTATCAGGGTCTTGGCTATCTGATCATCGCCCATGCCGCCTTCTGCACGCCCTTTGCCTATCTGCCGATCCGCGCCCGGCTGGAGGGGATGGATCTGTCGTTGGAAACGGCCGCGGGCGATCTGTACGCCAGCCCCTGGCAGACCTTCCGGCATGTGACGCTGCCCCTGCTCGCGCCCGGGATCATCGCGGGCGCGATGCTGGCGTTTGTGATCAGCCTGGATGATGTTGTCATCACCGAGTTTGTAAAATCCGGCGGACAGGATACGCTGTCGACCTATATGCTGGGCCAGTTGCGCCGCGCCTTCACGCCCGAGGTCAATGCCATCTCGACAGCACTTCTGGCGATGACCGTTCTGATGCTGACTGCCTTTTTCCTTTTGACACGCAAGCGGGACTAAGCCCGCATCCAACCTGGGAGAGACCAATGAAAAGACTGCTGACTGCAACCGCACTACTGATGGCCACCACCGGCCTTGCCAGTGCCGAAGGGGTACTGAACCTGTATAACTGGGGCAACTACACCAGCCCCGAACTGCTGGCGAAGTTCGAAGCCGAAACCGGCATCAAGGTGACCGTGACCGATTACGACAGCAACGATGTGGCGCTGGCCAAGATCGAGGCGGGCGGTGCCGGGTTTGATCTGGTGGTACCCTCGCATAGCTATGTGCCGATCTGGATCGAAAAGGGCCTGATCACAGAGCTGGACCTGTCGCGCCTTGCCAATCACGGCAACATCGCACCGGAATGGATGGATGTCTCCTGGGATCCGGGCCGCAAGTTCACCATTCCATGGCAGTGGGGATCGGTGGGTATGGCCGTGAACACATCGGTATATTCGGGTGACATCAACACATCGGCGATTTTCCTGGACGTGCCGGACGAGCTGAAAGGCAAGATCAACGTCGTGCCGGAAATGACCGACATCGTCAGCCTTGCCGTGCTCTATGTCGGCGGTGAGCCTTGCACGGAAGATACCGAGGTGCTGAAAAAAGCGCGCGATGTGCTGCTGGCGGCCAAGCCTGACTGGCTGTCGATGGATTATGGCGCGACGGAACGGCTGTCGAACAACGACTGGGCGGCAAGCGTGAACTGGAACGGATCGACCATGCGCGCACGTCTGGCCAACAGCCCCGTGGCCTATGGATACCCGAAGGAAGGCTACACCTTGTTCATGGATTCCGTGGCCCTGCTGTCGGATGCGCAGAACGTGGATGAGGCTTACAAGTTCCTCGATTTCATCATGGTGCCGGAAAACGCTGCGATGATTTCGGCCTTTGCACGCTATGCCAATGGGATCGAAGGGTCAGAGGCCTTCATGCCGGAAGACATGCGCACAGCCCCCGAGGTTGTGGTGCCGGAAGAGTTCGTGGCGGCAGGCGTGTTCACCCCGACGTGTTCCGGCAAGGCGCAGGAATACATGACGGCGATCTGGACCGAACTGCAGAAGTAATCAAGCGGAGACCCGAAGCCAAAGCGGCTTCGGGTCATACCTTTGTGTTTGCGCCGCCTTCGCGGCGCGTCCCCCCGGGGGGCTGTCTGCCCCCCGAACCCCCCGAGGATACTTTTGCAGAGAGGAAGGGTGGAAAGATGGACCTGACCGATCTTTCCGCATCCGACCTTGCGCGCATGTCCGAAATCATAGCGGACTATCTTGCGCGGATCGATGGGGTAAACCCCGCGTTGAATGCAATTGTCTCCCTGCGGGATGCCGATCTGCTGATGGCCGAGGCGCGCGTGCTGGATGATGCGCCGCATGCGGGATGGCTGCACGGGATGCCCTTTGCGGTGAAGGATCTGGTGGCAACAAAGGGGCTGCGCACGACATGGGGATCGCCCCTTCACGCGGATCACCTGCCTATCAGGGATGACTTGCTGGCCGCACGCATGCGCGGGGCGGGTGCGATCTTTATCGGCAAGACGAACGTACCGGAATGGGGGCAAGGCTCGCACAGTTTCAACCCGGTGTTCGGGGTAACGCGCAATCCCTATGACCGCGCACGCAGTGCTGGCGGATCATCCGGCGGGGCGGCGGCAGGTCTTGCCGCGCGGATGCTGCCTGTGGCGGATGGGTCCGACATGATGGGGTCTTTGCGCAATCCGGCGGCGTTCTGCAATGTCTACGGGTTCCGCCCGACATGGGGCTTGGTGCCGGGCGATGCCGAGGGGGACACGTTTCTCGCGACGCTGGCGACCGAAGGGCCGATGGGGCGGACGGTGGAGGATGTGGCGAACCTGTTGTCGGTGCAGGCGGGCGTGAACCCCGAGGTGCCGTTCGGGCGGGATGGCATGGATTACGCAGCGCATCTTGACCTCGACTTGCCGGGCAAACGGATTGGCTGGCTGGGCGATTGGGGCGGAGCATATCCGATCGAACTCGGTATTCTGGATCTGTGCGAGGGGGCCTTGGAAGTGTTTGCCGATATGGGCGCGATTGTAGAACCGCTGCCCCCGCCTTATCCGGCGGAAAAGCTATGGCATGCATGGACGACACTGCGCGCGATGCTGAACGCAGGCGCAAAGCGCGCGCTCTATGATGATCCGGGGCAGCGGGCGCAGACCAAGGTCGAGACGATCTGGGAGATTGAACAGGGCCTGCATCTTTCAGCGGATGCCGTGCATGCGGCCAGCGTGATCCGGTCGCGCTGGTACGCGCAGGCCGCGCGGCTGTTCCAGCGGTTTGACTATCTGGTGATGCCATCTGCACAGGTCTGGCCGTTTCCGGTGGAATGGCGCTGGCCGCAAAGCATCAACGGCATTGCGATGGACACCTATCACCGCTGGATGGAAATCGTGGTGCCTGTCAGCCTGATCGGCCTGCCTGCGCTGAACGTGCCCGTGGGGTTCGGTGCGCAAGGCCTGCCGATGGGCATGCAGATCATCGGGGCGACGGGCGCGGATGCGGCCGTGTTGGGGGTGGGGCAGGCTTATCATCGGGCCACGGACTGGCCCGCCCGCAGGCCACCGGTCTGACTTGTGCGCGGGGCGGGTGGGCGCTACGCATTATCTGCGCCAGAGATGAGAGATCCGTGATCCTGTACCGCCTTCTTGCCAACCTGTTCCTGCCCGTGATGGTGCTGGCGACGGCCTTGGGGCAGTGGCCGAAGGGTGCGCTGCGCGAGCGGTTGGGGCTGATCGGGGCGACGGGTCCGGCGTGGTGGGTGCATGGGGCGAGCCTGGGGGAGCTGACCTCGGCCCGCAGCGTGATTGCGGGGCTGGCAGCAGAGGGTCCGGTGCTGGTGACGGCGAACACGGCGACGGGGCGGGCGCTGGTCGCGGGCTGGGGCATCGCAGGGGTGACAGCGGCGTTTGCGCCCTTCGATGCGGGCGGAGCCGTGGCGCGGGTGATTGCGCGGGTGCAGCCACGGGCGCTGATCGTGATCGAGAATGAGTTCTGGCCAACGCGGATGGCCGCCTGCGCGCGGGCCGGGGTGCCGGTGATTGTTCTGGGGGCGCGGATGTCGGAACGCTCAGCCCGGCGCTGGCGGCTGGCGGGCGGGATGATGCGGCGGATGCTGGCGGGGGTTGCCTATCTGTCGGCGCAGGATGCGGGGTCGGAGGCGCGGCTGGTTGCCCTTGGCCTGCCGAAAGACCGGGTGGGGCCGCGGGTGAACCTGAAGGCGGGCGTTGTGGCGGCGCAGGGTGCGGCGGGGCCGATCGCGCGCCACCGCGTGATGCTGGCCGCTTCAACGCATGCGGGTGAGGAGGCGCTGGTGCTGGACGCGTTTGATGCGGCGCGGGCGGCGGGGCTGTTTGATCTGCTGATCCTGGCGCCACGGCATCCGGCACGGGGGGCGGAGGTCGCGCGGATGCTGGTGGCGCGGGGTGCGGCGTTCGGGCAGAGATCGCAAGGCGATGCGATCGGGGCGGGGGTGCCCGTCTATCTGGCGGATACGCTGGGGGAAATGAACCGCTGGTACGCAATCGCGGGGGTGACAGTGATCGGGGGCAGCTTTGCCGACCGGGGCGGGCATACGCCGTTCGAGCCTGCGGCGCATGGATCGGCCATTCTGCACGGGCCGCAGGTTGCGAATTTCGCAGAGCCGTTCGCGGCCCTGGATGCGGCAGGCGGGGCGGTGGCGGTGGCGGATGGGGCGGGACTGGCGGCGGTGCTGTGCGGGATGGATGCGCCCCGGCAGGCGGCGGTGGCTGCGGCCGCGCGCGACGCGCTGGATGCGGGAGTGGATGTCGGGGCGGTTCTGGAGGTGATCCGGCGGCAGGCAAACGCGGCGGGTTGAGGAAAAATTGACGGCTGTCAATTTTCGATATTATCCATATAAAACATATGGATAGCGTTTTGAAAACGGGTCATTTTAATATTTTGTTAAGGTTCGACGGCGCTTGCCAGGTGCAAGGCGGCAATCGCGCGACAAACCTTGCCTTTGAAACCGTCTGATGGGCCTTCCCCAAGGAAGGACCATCGGTTTCATTGCCCATAAGGCGGGACGCCGTTGGGCAAGGGGTGTGGTGCAGCGGAGCGTGCCTCTCCAATCTGCCCGCGCCTGCCCGGCTGGCGCGATTTCGCGCCTGCCGGGGGCAGGCGCGGGCAGATTTGTCACGGGACAAAT
>JAAFHS010000252.1 GCA_013298485.1 Rhodobacterales bacterium | reverse complement strand
GCGGGCGGGGGCGGGGATTGGCGTCGTGCATGACTTTGCCCTGCCGGCGGCACCGGAACTGACACGCGTGCTGGCAGATGAGGTCCATCTGACGCGCGCGTTCTGGCTGATCCGGCATGAAGGGGACGGGCGGGTGGAACGGCTGTCCCGCTTTGCCGATCTTCTGACGCGGGGGTTGCGGGCCGAAGTGGCGCGGCTTGAAGCGCTGACTTGACAGACGTCCTGCGCGGGCAGAGGCTTGGGCCCTTGACTGCATATTGGGAGGATGTCCGCCATGATGCCAGTGTCAATCATTCTGAAAGCAAAACCAGCCACCGGAGTCATCACCGTGACGCCCGGAACATCCGTGGGGGATGCGGCACAGGTGCTGTCGCAGCATCGCATCGGGGCGGTCATCGTGTCGCCCGATGGCAAGCGGATGGCGGGTATCCTGTCGGAACGCGATATCGTGCGGGAACTGGGGCGGCGCGGCGCGGCCTGCCTGACGGATCCGGTGGATGTGCTGATGACCAGGGATATCGTGACCTGCGCCCCGTCGGAGCGGACGAACAAGGTGCTGCAGATGATGACCGACGGGCGGTTCCGGCATATGCCGGTGATGGACGGCGATCAGATGGTGGGGCTGATTTCCATCGGGGATGTGGTCAAGGCGCGGCTGTCGGAACTGGCCACCGAAGTGGATGCGCTGGAAGGCATGATCAAGGGGTTCTGAACCGATCCTGCTTGCATCCGGAATGCGGATGCTGTTGCCTGACGCGAAAACGGGGGACAGACATGCGCATCGGCCTTTATCCCGGCACGTTCGATCCGATCACACTGGGCCATACGGATATCATCCAGCGCGCGATGGCGCTGGTGGACCGGCTGGTGATCGGGGTTGCGATCAATCGCGACAAGGCCCCGCTGTTCATGCTGGAGGAGCGGGTGGCGATGGTGCAGAACGAATGCGCGGCCATCATCGCCAGGACGGGGGGTGAGATCGTCGTGCATCCGTTTGAGAACCTGCTGATCGACTGCGCCAAGGATGTGGGGGCGAGTGTCATCGTGCGGGGGCTGCGGGCGGTGGCGGATTTCGAGTATGAATTCCAGATGGTCGGCATGAACCGGGCGATGGACGCGAGCATCGAGACGGTGTTCATGATGGCGGATGCGCGCAGGCAGGCGATTGCATCGAAGCTGGTGAAGGAAATCGCAAGGCTGGGGGGGGATGTGACGAAGTTCGTCCCACCCCCGGTGCAGGCGGCGCTGGTCGGGAAATATGGGCGGAAAGCGTAGAAATTGACGGCTGTCAATTTCGTACATTTCTTATATAAAACAATGTATTGAGTAGTTATCCACAGGGTAGCGTTAATACTTTTGAAACATTGCGTGAACAGTGTTAACGCGGTTCATTCATAACTCAGAGCCGTCGCCTTGCCGCGGAAGATGAAATAGCTGAACGCCGAATAGGCCGCGATCATCGGTATCACGATCAGTGCGCCGATAAGGATGATCCACAGGCTTTCAGGGGCGGCGGCGGCTTCGTAGATCGTGATCGCCTCGGGGACGATATAGGGGAAAAAGCTGTAGGCCATCCCCGCAAAGCCGAGGGCGAAGAGCGCGCTGGTGGCGACGAAGGGCAGCCATGACAGACGGTCGCCGTCCAGTGGCAGGCGGCGCAGGGTCCACCACACAAGACCGATCAGGGCGGCAGAGGCGAGGGGCAGTGGCGAGAGCCACAGCATCTGGGGCCAGGAAAACCATTTGTCGAAAATCCGCGTACTGACGTAAGGCGTGGCCAGTGAGACCGCCCCCATGCCCAGCACCACGCCCCACAAGCCGTCGCGCGCCCATGTGATCGCCTTGGCCTGCAGCGCGCCATCGGCCTTGTGGATAATCCATGCGGCACCGATGAAGCTGTAAGCGACAGTCAGGAACACGCCGGTGAGCAGGGCAAAACCGATGTGCCACCATGTCCAGGCCAGACCCATCACATAGATGCCGAGCATGAAGCCCTGGGTCAGGCCCGTCAGCATACTGCCAAACCAGAACAGGAAATCCCAAGTGCGCTTGTGACCTGCGGGTGCCTTGGCGCGGAATTCGAACGCCACACCGCGCAGGATCAGGGCGATCAGCATGAGCGTGACGGGCAGATAAAGCTGGGTCAGGATCGCGCCATGGGCGACCGGAAAGGCCACGAGCAAGAGGCCGATGGCCAGAACCAGCCAGGTTTCATTGGCATCCCAGAACGGCCCGATGGAGGCGACCATGCGGTCACGTTCATCCGGGGTGGCGAAGGGGAAGAGAATGCCCACGCCCAGATCAAAGCCGTCAAGGATGACGTAGACGAGGATGGATGTCCCCATCAGGGCGGCAAAGATGAAGGGCAGGTCGAGGGTCATGAACATCACTCCGCCGGCATCAGGTCGGGTCCGGCGACACCCTGCCGCGGGTCTAGCGGCAAGGTTTCGCCTTTGGCGGCCTTGCGGGCAAGGTAGGTGATGACCCACATATAGGCGATCATCAGACCCGCATAGACCAGAAGGTAGGCGATCAAGGTCGACAGGACCATCGGGGCGGCCACCGGAGATACGGCATCTGCCGTGGCCAGCACGCCCGACACAAGCCAGGGCTGGCGGCCGATTTCGGTGGTGTACCAGCCTGCAAGGGTCGCGACCCAGCCCATGAAAGCCATGCCGGACATGCCCATGAGATAGAGGCGCGGCATCCGGTCAACCCCGCGCCGCCAAAGGAGGAACGCGCCCAGCCATGAGGTGGCAAGCATCAGCATGCCGACGCCGACCATCACGCGGAAGGACCAGAACACCTGCAGCACCGGCGGGTGCAGGATGGTACCATCTTCGGCGACAAAGTCATTCAGGCCGGGCACGACACCATCAGCGTCATGCGTCAGGATGATCGAGGCAAGGCTGGGGATACCGATTTCATAGTCGTTGGACCGGGTTTCCTTGTTGGGAACCGCGAAGAGCAGCAGGGGGGCGTTGGACTGCGTTTCCCAGTTGCCTTCCATTGCAGCAACTTTGGCAGGCTGGTGTTCCAGCGTGTTCAGCCCGTGCATGTCGCCCGCAACGATCTGGAGCGGGATCAGCATGGCGGCCATCAGGATGCCGGTGCGGAAGGCGGATTTGGTGCCTTCGGCTTTGTCCTTCATAAGAAGGCGCAGGGCGGAAATCCCGGCGATCAGGAAGGCGACAGTGAGGCCCGAGGCGAGCAGCATATGCACGAGGCGGTAGGGCATGGAGGGGTTGAACAGGATGGCCATCCAGTCGGTGGCATGCACGACGCCGTCGCGCAACTCGTACCCCTGGGGCGTGTGCATCCATGAATTCAGCACGATGATCCAGAAGGCCGACATCGTCGTTCCGAAAGCGACGAGGAAGGTGGCGAGCGTGTGGACCCATGGTTTCACGCGGGACGCGCCGAACAGCATGATGCCGAGAAACGCGGCCTCGAGGAAAAAGGCGGTGAGGACCTCGTAGGCCAGCAGCGGGCCCGCGACATTGCCGACGGTTTCCATGAAGCCGGGCCAGTTGGTGCCGAACTGAAAGGACATGGTGATGCCGGAGACGACGCCCATGGCAAAGGACAGGGCGAAGACCTTGACCCAGAACATATAGGCATCCATCCATTTGCGGTCGCCCGTGGCGTTGAAACGGAGTTTGAAGAACAGAAGAACCCAGCCAAGGGCGATGGTGATGGTGGGAAACAGGATATGAAACGAGATGTTCGCGCCAAACTGGATGCGGGAGAGCAGCAGGGCGTCCATGATTCACCTTTTATGCTTTATTTTCCTGACGAGCAGGTAGTGCACCTGCAGCAAAAGGCACAGGGGGGTGCGACAGTGGGCCCCACGCATCTGCCTTAAGCGCGGGCGATCTGGGCCAGCATGGACCGCACGATGATGCGGTGGAAGGGCAGGACCGTGGCCAGGTAGATGCGGCCCAGCAGGTTATGGGTTTTGACGGCGGTGGTTGCGGTGACGGATTGGCGGTCGGCGTCTATATTGCGGACATCGACGCGCAGGCGGAAATCAAGATGGCGGTCGTTCAGGCCCATCACGATCTGACCGGGCGATTGGGCCAGCAGGGGGAAGATGCCGATGGTGGCGGGGGCAGCGGTGATTGTCAGCGTGCCTGCCTTCAAACCGAAGGGGGCGACAAGGACATTGCGCGCCCTGAGCAGCCACCTGATCCAGGCGGGCGATGTGCCAAAGGCGCGCTCAGCGGCGGTCAGGGCATCAAGGGATTGGCCCGCGACAGTCAGCGCATAGGCATCGGCAAACTGCGCGCCGGGCAGCAGGGTTTCCGTTTGCTCGGCCGGGATTTCGACGGGTTTCAAGGCGGGTCTCCTGCATGCAGACCATTGCATGCTGGTGCCGGGACGGGATGGGTACAACGGGGCATACTGACGCTGTGCGTCAGCCGCCGGTATGGCTCATATGACGGGTCATCTGGCCGGTGACCGACTGGCGGGAATAGTCGAAATCATGGCCCTTGGGTTTGCGGGAAATGGCGGCGCGGATGGCGGTTTCCAGTGCTGTGTCATCGGGGCTGGCGCGCAGCGGGGCGCGCAGGTCGGCCATGTCTTCCTGCCCGAGGCACATGTACAACTCACCCGTGCAGGTCAGGCGGACACGGTTGCAGCTTTCGCAGAAGTTGTGGGTAAGCGGGGTGATGAAGCCGACTTTCTGGCCGGTTTCATTGATGCGGACATAGC
>JAAFHS010000251.1 GCA_013298485.1 Rhodobacterales bacterium | reverse complement strand
ATCGTCCATATCGTTGGCCCCGAACAGGGCTGGACCCTGCCCGGCATGACCGTGGTCTGCGGCGACAGCCATACGGCGACGCACGGTGCCTTCGGCGCGCTGGCGCATGGCATCGGCACGTCGGAGGTGGAGCATGTTCTGGCCACCCAGACGCTGATCCAGCGCAAGGCCAGGAATATGAAGGTGGAAATCACCGGCTCCCTGCGCCCCGGTGTGACCGCCAAGGATATCACCCTGTCGGTGATCGGCGAAACCGGCACGGCGGGCGGCACCGGCTATGTCATCGAATACTGCGGCCAGGCGATCCGCGAGTTGTCGATGGAAGGCCGCATGACCGTCTGCAACATGGCGATCGAGGGCGGCGCGCGCGCGGGCCTGATTGCACCCGATGAGAAAACCTATGCCTATTGCATGGGGCGGCCCCATGCACCGAAAGGGGCCCAGTGGGAAGCCGCGCTGGCCTCTTGGAAAACCCTTTTCACCGATGAAGGCGCGCATTTCGACAAAGTGGTCACGATCAAAGGCGAGGATATCGCCCCCGTGGTGACCTGGGGCACCAGCCCTGAAGACGTGCTGCCGATCACGGGCGTCGTGCCGTCGCCATCAGACTTTACCGGCGGCAAGGTGGAGGCGGTCCAGCGCAGCCTTGACTATATGGGCCTGACACCGGGGCAGAAACTGTCGGATATTGCTATAGATACGGTCTTCATCGGCTCCTGCACCAATGGCCGGATCGAAGACCTGCGCGCAGCAGCGGCGATCCTGAAGGGCAAGAAAAAGAAAGACGGGTTGCGCGCGATGGTCGTCCCCGGATCAGGGTTGGTTCGGGCCCAAGCCGAGGAGGAAGGGCTAGCCCAGATCTTCATCGACGCTGGCTTCGAATGGCGACTTGCGGGCTGCTCCATGTGCCTTGCGATGAACCCCGACCAACTCGCCCCCGGCGAACGCTGCGCCGCCACCAGCAACCGCAACTTCGAAGGCCGTCAGGGCCGGGGCGGGCGCACGCATCTGTTGTCACCACAGATGGCAGCGGCAGCGGCGATCACCGGGCGACTGACGGATGTGCGGGATCTGATGGGGGAGATGGTCTGATGGAAAAATTCACCACCCTCACCGGCATTGCCGCCCCCATGCCGCTCGTCAATATCGACACCGATATGATCATCCCCAAGCAGTTCCTGAAAACCATCGCCCGCACCGGCCTTGGCAAGAACCTGTTTGATGAGATGCGCTATACCCAGGACGGCAAGGAAATCCCTGATTTCGTGCTGAACCAGCCCGCCTACCGCCATGCGGAAATCCTTATCGCAGGTGACAACTTCGGCTGCGGCTCTTCGCGCGAACATGCGCCATGGGCGCTCCTCGACTTCGGCATCCGCTGCGTCATCGCCACGTCCTTTGCCGATATCTTCTACAACAACTGTTTCAAGAACGGCATCCTGCCCATCGTGATGCCACAGGATGTCATCGATACGCTGATGGCCGACGCCCGCCGGGGTGCCAACGCGCGGATAACCGTCGATCTTGCGGATCAGACCGTCACAACTTCGGACGGACAAAGCTTTGAATTCGCCGTGGATGCGTTCCGCAAGCACTGCCTGATGAACGGTCTTGATGATATCGGCCTGACTATGGAGAAAGTGGCATCAATCGACAGCTACGAATCCAAGGCGGCCATGCTGCGTCCTTGGGCCTGAAAGGGCCCTGACCACAACATATTGCGCCGCCCCCCGGGGCGGCCTTTTTTTGGACATCAGTTTGATGCAATTCCGCGACACATCTTCCGTGAAACGGCCCAAATGACTCTGTCTAACGGTCGGGACGTTGCACTGCAGATCGAAAGAAGGCAGAAATTGGGCAAGATTGCGGCAACCCGCCTTAATTGGCGGGACGGATTCAAAAAATGGGCCCGACAAAGCATCGGAGCCTTGCAGGCAGAGGGCGGCAAAGCGGTGGTTTCGCAGATGGTCGGCGCATTCGTGCGGGCGTGCCTGGTGGTGTTCCTGATTGCGGCACCCTCGGCGCTGTTGCCCAACGTCAGCCCCGAAGGCAAGCAGATGGTTGCCCTCGTGGCGCTGTTCGCAGGCCTGCTGACCTTTATCGAATACAATGCAACCTACCCCGGCCTTGTCGAATTCCGCAACGCCCCGCCCTTCAACCGCATCCGGTTCGGCATGCTGTTCATCATGGTTTTTCTGCTGTCGCTGTTGGAACGCGGCGTCGGCGCGCCCTCGACCCTGACCGATCTGGTCACCGCTGTCGGCACCCTGATCGGCATCGCGATGGATTTCCCCTACAGCCCGGTCCGGCTGGTCATGCTGACGATGGCCGAAGGGGCAACCCCCGCCCAGATGATGCTCATCCGCTCCGCCGCAGGGCTGACATACCTGGTCTCATTGATTTCGCTTGCGGTTTTCCTGATCGCGCTCAAGATCGGCGGCTGGCCTGCACGCGGCGGCGCGTTCAATGTCTGGATCAATCTGCCCACCTTTGATCCCACCGGTGGCGGCGATGTGGTTGACCGTCTGAACCGTGATGCCCGCGTTAACATTGCGTTAGGGTTTTTGTTGCCATTCCTGATCCCGGCGGTGGTGAAGATGGGCCTTGATAACATGGCGCATCTGCCAAGTTCATCGCCGCAAACCTTGGTCTGGACAATGACGGCATGGGCCTTTCTTCCCGCTTCTCTGTTCATGCGTGGCATCGCCATGGGGCGCATCGCCGACATGATTCGCGACCGCAGGCGCCAGAACGGCGAAACCAACCGCAGCTATGCGGCCGCCGGACCATCGCCCGTCTGATCCTGTGCGCCAGCGTGCTGCTGACGCCGGGCATGGGCCGGGCCGACATCCTGCGCGTGGCCACCTATCAGGTAGAATTGTCGCGTGACGGGCCGGGCCTTCTGGTCAGGGATCTGGTCGCAGGCACCGATCCGCAGATCACTGCCGTCATCGCCGTAATCGCACAGGCCCGGGCCGATGTGATTCTGCTGACCGACATCGACTATGACCACACCCTTGTCGCGCTGAACCTTCTGGCCGATCAGCTGGCAGATGCCGGTGCGCCCTATCCCATCCGTTTTGCCCTGGCACCCAATACGGGCCTGCCCACCGGGCTTGATCTGGATGGCAACGGTCGGCGGGCCGAGGCGCGCGATGCCATGGGTTACGGGCGGTTCGCGGGCGATGGCGGCATGGCGATCCTGTCGCGCCTGCCTATCGACGATGCGGCGCTGCAGGACATGACGGGCCTGCTGTGGCGCGATCTGCCGGGTGCCATGCTGCCCCCCGACCTTGCCCCCGATGCGGCGCAGATACAGCGCCTGTCCACCACCGGCCACTGGGCGGTGCCCCTGCTGCTGCCCCACGGCAGATTGACCCTGCTCGCGTGGCACGCAAGCCCGCCGGTGTTTGACGGCGCCGAAGACCGCAATGGCCGCCGCAACCATGATGAGGCCGCCCTTTGGCTGCGCTATCTGGACGGCGATCTGCCCTTTGCCCCGCCGGACGGGCCCTTCGTGCTGGTGGGCGATGCCAATCTTGACCCTGCCGATGGCGACGGGCGCAATGGCGCGCTGCAGTCACTGCTGGCGCATCCGGCCGTGCAGGACCCGGGCCCGCGCAGCACATCCACCCACACCGACCCCGCCCATCAGGGCGATCCCGCCATGGACACGGCCAGCTTTCCCGACGGCCCCGGTGCCTTGCGCGTGGATTATGTGCTGCCATCCCGCGATCTGGTGGTCACTGCATCAGGCGTGATCTGGCCCGCCCCGGATGATCCTTTTGCCGCCACCGTCCAGGCCGCCTCGCGCCACAGGCTCGTCTGGGTCGACATCACCCTGCCCTGACACCTTCGCCGCTTGACCCCCCCTGCGCCACGGGCTACGCGAAACGCGACAATTTCGCAGGAGCATGCCGTGGCCAATCCCTCCCTTCTGATCCTCGCCGGCGACGGCATCGGCCCCGAAGTCATGGCCGAGGTGAAAAAGATCATTGGCTGGTTCGGCGCAAAGCGCGGTGTCACCTTCGATGTGACCGAAGACCTGGTTGGCGGGGCCGCCTATGACGTCCACGGCGTGCCACTGTCGGATGCAACCATGGCAAAGGCCCAGGCCGTCGATGCCGTTCTGCTGGGGGCCGTCGGCGGGCCGAAATATGATGTCCTCGATTTCAGCGTGAAACCGGAACGCGGCCTCTTGCGCCTGCGTAAGGAAATGGATCTCTTTTCCAACCTGCGCCCCGCGCAATGCTTTGATGCGCTGGCCGATTTCTCCAGCCTCAAGAAAGAGGTTGTCGCTGGTCTGGACATCGTGATCGTCCGCGAACTGACCTCTGGTGTCTACTTTGGCGAGCCGCGCGGGATTTTCACCGAAGGCAACGAACGCGTCGGCATCAACACCCAGCGCTATACCGAATCCGAGATTGCCCGCGTCGCGCGCAGCGCTTTTGAACTGGCCCGCAAGCGCACGAACAAGGTCTGTTCCATGGAAAAGGCCAATGTGATGGAATCGGGGATTCTGTGGCGCGAGGTGGTGCAGGACATCCACGACAAGGAGTACCCCGATGTTGCGCTGTCGCATATGTATGCCGACAATGGTGCAATGCAGCTGGTACGCTGGCCCAAACAGTTCGACGTCATCGTGACGGATAACCTGTTTGGCGATGTGCTGTCCGATTGCGCGGCGATGCTGACCGGGTCTTTGGGCATGCTGCCCTCCGCCAGCCTTGGCCTGCCGATGGCCAA
>JAAFHS010000250.1 GCA_013298485.1 Rhodobacterales bacterium | reverse complement strand
CCGCTACATGCTGCGGGCGGGGATGATCAAGCAGCAGGCGGCGGGGATTTATTCCTGGCTGCCCTTGGGCTTCAAGGTGCTGCGCCGGATCGAGCAGATCGTGCATGAAGAGCAGCAAAGGGCCGGGCACATCCCCCTGCTGATGCCCACGATCCAGCCTGCGGACCTGTGGCGGGAATCCGGGCGCTATGGCGATTACGGCGAGGAAATGCTGCGCATCACGGATCGGCAGAAACGCGAGCTGTTGTACGGGCCGACGAATGAAGAGATGGTGACGGATATCTTCCGCAGCCATGTGACGTCTTACAAAGACCTGCCGCTGACGCTGTATCACATCCAGTGGAAATTCCGCGATGAGATGCGCCCCCGGTTCGGGGTGATGCGGGGGCGCGAGTTCCTGATGAAGGACGGCTATAATTTTGACGTGGATAAGGCGGCAGCATTGCATGCCTATAACCGCCATATGGTGAGCTACCTGCGCACCTATGAACGCATGGGCCTGACGGCCATTCCGATGCGCGCGGCATCGGGGCCCATTGGCGGGGATGACACGCATGAATTTCTGGTGCTGGCGTCGACGGGCGAGTCTGAGGTGTTCTTTGACAGTGCGGTGACGGAGTTGAAGCTGGGTACCCGCGCGGTGGATTACGATGACCGCGAGGCGGTGGCGGCGGTCTGCCGCGAATTCACCACGCTGTATGCACGCACGGATGAGACGCATGATCCGGCCTTGTTCGATGCGATCCCGGAAGAGCGCCGCAAGGTCGCACGCGGGATCGAGGTGGGGCAGATCTTCTATTTCGGCACCAAGTATTCCGAGGCGATGGGGGCGACGGTTGTCACGGCGGACGGCGGCAAGGTGCCGGTCGAGATGGGATCGCACGGGATTGGCGTATCGCGCCTGCTGGGGGCGATCATCGAGGCCTCCCATGATGACAAGGGGATCATCTGGCCCGAAGGGGTGACACCGTTCCATGCGGGGATCGTGAACCTGAAACAGGGGGATCAGGCGGCAGATGCGGCTTGTGCGGCACTCGAGGCGGCCTTGATCGCGGCGGGGCTGGACCCCTTGTATGACGACCGGGATGAACGGGCGGGGGCGAAATTCGCGACGATGGACCTGATCGGGCTGCCCTGGCGCATCACGGTTGGGCCGCGCGGGTTGGCGAACGGGGTGGTGGAACTGACCTCGCGCCGCACCGGCGTGTCCGAGGAGATGACGGCGGAGGCAGCGGTGGCGCGGCTGGTGGAGATTTATGAAGGACAGATATAGCGTTCCATGACGGGACGCCATTTCTGTATCATGATTTCAGTGCTTTACGGGGCGATGTTCAGCAAGCACTAACGCATGCCCGCGGCACCCCTCAGCCCCGCGCGACATGCATGTTGTGCATTGCGCTGCCGCTGGTGGTCCACAGACGCACCCAGATCGGCAGCAGCGCCTCGGTCCCGCGCGCCCCGACGATATCGCCAAGGTCCACGATATGTTCCCAGCCAAAGCTGCGGGCGATCGCGCTGACCTGCGCCTTGGCCGCAGCGTCATTGCCTGCGATGAACAGATCATGCGGCCCTTTCACAAGGCCCGGGTCCACCATGACCGCCGCGGCAATCGTGTTGAACGCCTTGACCACGCGCGCTGTGGGGAAGGCCGCCTGAATCTGTTCCGCAAGGCTGGTCGGCCCCGCATATTCCGCCATCAGAAAGGGCGGCATGCCCTGGCTGAAATCGAGGGGGTTCGCCACATCGATCAGCACCTTGCCGTCCAGTTGGGCCGCGCCCGCCGCTTGCAGCCCGGGGATCGACCCTTGCCCGGTCATCGCGTTGATCAAGACCTCGCCATGCGCGGCGGCAGCGGCCAGTGTCACGACCTTGCCGCCACTGGCCTTCATCCAGTCCTGCAGGGGGACGGCCATCTGGCGCGGCTTGGCCAGGTCTTCCGGTGTCACGGCGCGCAGCCCGATCACCACATCATGCCCCAAGGCCATCAGTTTGCCGGCCAGCGTCTGGGCCACGCCGCCGCCGCCAAGGATCCCTATTTTCATCGCAGTTTCTCCATGATAAGACAGACAGGTTCGTCTACTTGAGGCAAGTAATACAGACAGGTCTGTCTACATGTCAACCGCAGAAATTGCACCGCCCCCATCCGCGCGTGACCGCATCATCGCGACGGCGGGGCGGCTGTTTTACCACGAAGGCTATCGTGCCGTGGGCGTCGACCGGGTGATCGCCGAGGCGGATGTGGCCAAGGCCACGTTCTACCGGCATTTCCCGTCCAAGGATGATCTGATCGTGGCCTGGGTCGGGGCTGCCGAAAAGGGGATGGCTGCGGGCCAGCCGCCCGCGGATGGCCCCACGGCGCTGAGCGATTATGTGCAGGCGACACTGGCCCTTGCGCGCCGCCCGGCCTGTGTGGGCTGCACCTATCAGGGGGCGGCGGGGGAGTTTGCCGCACAGGATCACCCGGCGCACAGGGCCGCGTGCGGTGTGAAGGCGCGGGTGATCGCCGATCTGGCGGCACGTGCGCGGGCCCAGGGGCTGCGCAACCCGGATGAGGTGGCCGAAGAAGTGTTTCTGGTGATCGAAGGGCTGTGGGCCGCCTGCCGCATGTTCGGCCCCGATGCGCCCTTTGCCGCCGCAGAACGCGCGCTGAGCCGCATTATCACGGCCGCGTCATAAGTGCGCATCGGACGGGCGGGCCTGCGGCGCGCGGGAGTCGCAGTGGCGGCCGCTATGGCCTGATCGGCGCTGGGGCGGCATCGGGCATGGCAGCGTCAATAGGCTGAACGCGTTTGTAAGCGTCACACAGCACCACAATGGCAAGGGTCGTGTTGATGAAGCCCAGAATGCGCAGCATACAGCCAATCACTAAGCCGATGCCGCTGAACCCGCCTGATGCGTCGCGAAAGTCGGAGGGCAACCCGGTCTGACCCAAAAGATATCCACCGCCAACGAGCGTCAAAAGGCCGAACAGCCCGGGACCTGCCAGCAGCCCACCAAAGACGCGCAAGAACGTATGGCGCGCGCGTCGAAGCGTGATGCCAATGCCGAAGGGGTCGCCGATTGCACTTGCGGGCAGGGCCGTACCGAATATCGAGAGCCCGATCCAGTTCGTCACAAAGAAAATCACCACAAGAATGCCGACGAACGCAACATCATTTGGCACCACATCTGGCACCTTGGCAAAACTGAGTGCAAACCAGACCGCACTGCCAATCGGAAGTATCATCAGCAGAAAGCTGACCCACATAAAACGACCGATCGTTTCGGGGCGCGAGGATGACGCGCGCCCCCACAGCAAAGGGTTCACCTGCAGCAGGAGATAGCGATGGATGGCATAGGCGAAAATGGCATATGCGGCGAATGTTGCCCCGCCGGAGGCGGTCTGCGACAGGAAAAGTGCTGTCAGAACCTCAAACACGATCGCAATGCCAATGTAATAGCGCCAATTCGCGATCACACAGGCAAACCCCTGACGATAAATGGAAATCACGATTGCCCCTGTGACAATGTCCTGTTGCAGGCGGATACCCGCAGCGGCGTATCCGGCACCCCGTTTTGCGGGATGCCGGGGTCGGTTTACTTGTTCAGTTCGGCCATCAACTCGTCGAGGGCCGCACAGCTCGCTTCCAGATCGCTGCCGTCTGCGGCGGCAGAGGTCGAGATTTCCTGCAGTTTCGGCAGCAAGGCCGCCACTTTCGCAGGGTCTGTGGCCCCGATTTCCTGAATCTTCGTCGTCAGTTCAGTCGATTTCTGCGCGATGGTTTCCTGCGTGCATTCCGGCTTGTCATCACAGGCGGCCAGCAGCCCAAGGGCCAATAGGGCACCCAGAACGGGGGTTCGCTTCATCGGAATAATCCTTTTCACTGTCACAAATGAAGCCGGGTCTTCGCGCCCGGCAGGCGCATGATTACGCGAAGTGTCACAATCCTGCGAGGGGGATTTTGCGCAGACCGACGCATCTGCTTGACGGCCCCGCGCCTGCACCCCACTGTGCGCCAAAAAACCCGAGGATATCATGGCAGTCCGCACCGCACCCTTTGCCCCGTTCGAATGGCTGATCGCCTGGCGCTATCTGCGCGCGCGCCGCCATGAAGGGGGCGTCAGCCTGATGACCTGGATCAGCCTTGCGGGCATCACACTGGCGGTCTTTGCACTGATCGCCGTGATGGCGGTGCGCGCAGGCTTTCGTGATGAATTCGTGGATACGATCCTGGGGGTCGACGCGCATGTCACGGTGTATGAAACCACGCGGCTTGATGAGACGGGGCGCGAGATCAGGGGATTTACCGACACCGATCCCATTGGCCCGGCCCATGCGGCCATTCCGGGTGTCACCCGTGCCGCCCCCCTGATCCGGGGGCAGGTGATGGCGACCTATCAGGATACATCGCGCGGGGCGGACGTGTTCGGCATTTCGCTGGCGGATTTGAAAACCATCCCGCGTGTGGGCGTGGGGTCGAAGGCGATCGGCGATATCGCGCGGTTTGAGGACGGCATCGCCATCGGGTCGGAACTGGCCAAGAAGCTGGGCGTGGGTCTGGGTGATAAAATCCGGCTGATCAACCCCAATGGCCCGCGCACCCCGATGGGCAGCAGCCCGCGCGTGAACGCCTATGAGGTGGTCTATATCTTTCAGGCGGGGCGCTATTCGGTAGACGAAATCCGCATCTACATGCCGTTTGCCGAGGCGCAGCGCTTTTTCAACCGCGAAGGTTTCATCGATGAGTTCGAGGTGATGGTGACCGACCCCGAGGCGATTGAT
>JAAFHS010000249.1 GCA_013298485.1 Rhodobacterales bacterium | reverse complement strand
GCGGCAATCCCCTCGCGCAGGCGATAAAGGGCCATCTGCAGTTCGGGGCGGATCATGTGGCGGCCTCTGCGGGCGGCACGGTCACCCCGGCATAGGGGGCGGGGATGGCGGCGAAGGTCATATCCGTCAGATCCGCGATCATTTTCGCCGTATCCGGCCCAAGGGGATGCACGGCCTGCCGCCAGAGAGACCCATCCTTTCCGAACAGAAGTTCACTTTTGCGCACCTCCACCCAATCGGCGGGAAAGTCGATGGTTGTCTCGCGTCCGATCAGGCGGTGGTCATCATGATAGCATTCGCCGTGCGGGCCGATGGCAACGCCCATGCGGAAGGTCTTTTCCAGCATCCATCCCCGGCAGACGCGTTTTTCAAAGCGGACGGCGAAATGGCCGTTGCCGAAGGGGCCGCGGTCAACCTCGCGCCAGCCATCGCGGATCAGCCGGGGAATATAGGTGACTGGATCCTCGCCATGGCCGGGCGTGACCCCGGCGGGAGGGCGGTCGCTGGCCGAGACGCCAAAGTCAGTCCGCCAGACATCCGTTTTCGGAAATGACCCGCCATCGTTCAGCCAATAGGTCTTGTCGTCGATGAACAGCCCACCGCCGTTCCAGCAATGGCCCCAGGCATACAGATGCATCGCGCGCAGATAGGGCATCCGGCTGACGGCTGTCCATGATCCGCCCAGCCGGTCGGACGACCAGCGATGATTGGCGGCGAAGTAGATCAGCGTCCGGCCATCGGGCGAAAGATCGGCGCGGCGCTCATAAATGCGGCCCTTCAGCCATTGGCCAAGGTCCACGCGGTTCGTATCAAGGTTCCATTCCAGCAGGGCGACCTGTTTGGACGGGCCACGCCGGAAGATGGCAACGATAGGGGCCTTGCGCGCAAGGATGCCGAAAATGCGGGGGGCTGGCTTCGGCTTCATCGCCAATCCCCCAAGGTGGCATGCCACGGGGGCCGCGCGGCCAGAGCGGGGGTGTCGGCGCAAAGGCCCGTCTGCTGTTCCGGGCGGATCAGGGACATGGCGGGGCCTCTTCATGATCCAGCGGGTGCCAGGGCGCGCGACGGCCCGTCTCAGCAGCATAGGGGGCGACGATCGGGGCAAAGGTCATGTCGGTGAAATCGCGGATCAGCTGGGTGGTGCCGTCACGCGTGCCAAGCAGTTTACCCGCATCCGTGGCGTATTCCGGCAGAATGCCATCCGCAGTCGCGGCGGGCGGGGTGAAGGGGGTGTTGTCACGAAAGGCATGGCCGGTGGCGGTGGGAAAGACGCGGGTCAGGCCGGTGTCATTGGCATAGATATCTTCGGTGCGGTGGCGGGCCCGGATGTCGAAATGCGCCGTGCCATGGAAGGTGCCGCCGCCGATCCACGGGTCTTGTGCTGGAAAAAGACTGAGCGCGGTAAAGTACGGCGGGCGGCAAAGAACGGTGTAGGCGCCAAAGCCGTGACGCCACTGCGCACCATCAAGAACAAGGGCCAGAAAATGTCGCCCGTCAGGGGACAGGGCACACTGATCGGCGTCAATACCCGCCTTCAGCCACTGGCCGTCTTCAAACCGGCCCGTGTCGCGGTGCCACAGGATCAGGCGATGCACACGCGACGGGCCGCGCCGCAGGATCACGGTCAGGGGCACGCTGGCCGCATGGAACAGAAACAGGCGGACCTGCGGCGCGGCCATGGACGCGGACGGCATGCGGGGCACGGGTGGCGGGGTCATCTGCGATCATCCCCCGGCTTGGCAATGGCGGCGGTGGGGATCAGGGACATGGCATCACCTTCTGCGGTCCGTCAAACAGCACGAGGCCGACAGATTGGACGGGCTGAAAGCCAATCGCGCGATAGGCACGCACCGCTGCCTCGCCCGCCGCAAAGAGGATGGCGCGCGTGGCACCCTTTGTGCGGGCCTCGGCCAGATGCAGGGCGACAGCCTGGCGGGCGTAGCCACGGTTGCGCTGGCCGGGTGGGGTATAGACGCCACCGATCTGCACGATATCCGGCAGAACGGCGTTGAAGCCGGTTGTGGCGACAGGCTGGCCATTGACGGTCAGGATGCGATGGCTGTCACGGGCAAGGTCGCCGTCGGTATCCGCCACCGCCCGGGCCTCCGCCTGATCGGCAGGCGTCCCCAGCACCTCGCGGTGATAGGCCGTGCGCCAGCGGATGAGCAGGTCGCGATCATGCGCGGTCGGTGCAACCAGCCTCGCCCCCGCAAGAGACGGAACCCGAAGCGTCGCGAGATCAAGTGCGAAGCCGGGTTCGTCTTCGTCGCGCAGGGTGGGGCCTGCCGCAAGACCAAGCGCGTCCAGCAGCAGGCGGACCTGTGCCGCCGGGCCGCCGGCCCCGGTGATGCTGCAGGCCGCAACCCGGGCCGGCAGCCCGCGCAGGTCGCCGGGGTCAGGCAGCAGGGGCATCAGCATGCCCTGCCGTGTCAGCCCGACGATGGCGCGCAGACCGGGGCCGATGATCCAGACCCGCATGGCATGGGGGTGATCCGACGGGAAATCGCCGTCGCCCAGGCCATGCGCGCGCAGATTGGTCAGCGGGAACATCGCGCATTCGACATTGCGCTGCAGGAACGCCTCCAGCGCCGGACGGTCGGCAGGGGCGGCGGGGCGGATCATCGCCAATCTCCCAGCACCGATTGCCAAAGGGTCAGGGCGGCCACGGCGGCGGTGTCGGTGCGCAGGATGCGGGGGCCGAGGCTGAGGGGAAGGGTCTGCGGCAGGGCACGCAGGCGGGTCTGTTCAGTGTCGGAAAAGCCGCCCTCAGGCCCGATCAGAATCGCCCAGGGGCCGGGCAGGTGACCCGCCAAGGCCGTGGGTTGACCCACCATGCCTTCATCACACCACAGCAGTTTGCGCGCCGCGGGCCAGTCCGCCAGCAGGCGGTCGAGGGGCTGCAGCTCGGTGACTTCGGGCACGAAGGTGCCGCCGCATTGCTCTGCCGCCTCAACCGCATGGGCCTGCAGGCGGTCCTGGCGGATGCGGTCGGCATTGGTGTGGCGGGTCTGGACGGGGATGATGCGGGCGGCCCCAAGCTCGGTCGCCTTTTCGACGATGAAATCGGTGCGCGCTTTCTTGATCGGGGCGAACAGCAGCCACAGGTCGGGCGGCAGGCGCAACGGCGCGGTCTGCGCGTCGCAGGTCAGGATGCCACCGCGTTTACCCGCCTGTGCCACAATGGCGCGCCAGGCCCCGTCGCGGCCATTGAACAGGGTCACAGCATCGCCCGCGCCAAGGCGCATGACGGAAAACAGATAATGCGCCTGATCGGGCGTCAGGGGCACGGCTTGCCCCTGTGCCAGCGGGTGATCTACATACAGTCTGACCTTACCATTCATGCATGGAAATCTATGACCCAACCGCCCCGAATGCCAGAGGCTGTGGCCGATGCCCCGCAAGGCAATTGGGTGGACAGTTTCGCACCTGCCGCGACCCGGCCCTACCTGCGCCTTGCCCGCGCCGACCGGCCCATCGGGACATGGCTGTTGTTCATTCCCTGCCTCTGGGGCGTGCTGCTGGCCGCCGCCGCAGGGCAGCCCCGGCCCTTTGATCTGTGGATCGTTCTGGGCTGCGGCCTCGGTGCGTTCATGATGCGGGGCGCGGGCTGCACGTGGAATGACATCTCGGATCGCCACATCGATGCGCAGGTGGCGCGCACGCGCAGCAGGCCCCTGCCGTCGGGGCAGGTGAGTGTGCGGGGGGCGGTGATCTGGATGGCGGTGCAGGCGGCCTTGGCGGCGGTGATCCTGTTCACCTTCAACTGGGCCGCCGTCGCCCTGGGGATCGCGGCCCTGATCCCGGTCATGATCTATCCCTTTGCCAAGCGGTTCACGTGGTGGCCGCAGGCGTTTCTGGGCATTGCATTCAACTGGGGTGCCTTGTTCGGCTGGGTGGCGCATGAGGGGCGGCTGGGTCTGCCCGCCGTGCTGCTGTATCTGGCGGGGATCGCCTGGACGCTGTTTTATGACACGATCTATGCCCATCAGGACCGCGAGGATGATGCGCTGATCGGGGTGAAATCGACGGCGCGGCTGTTTGGCACCGATTCGCGGACATGGCTATGGGGGTTCATGGCGGCCAGCGTGACGCTGGCGGGGGCGGCGGTGATCGTGGCCCTGATTGATGCGGGGATTCTGCCGATGGTGGTGGCGCTGACCGGCATCTGGGCCTTCGGCTGGCATCTGACATGGCAACTCAGGCAGCTGGATATTGATGATGCGGCCAGTTGCAGGCGGGTGTTCCTGTCGAACCGGGATGCGGGGCTGATTGTTGCGCTGTTTCTTGCCGCCGCCGCGTTCCTGTGATTGAAGGCTGCACCTGCAGGGCTTACTCATCGCAGGCTGCCCTGCCCCTAGGAATCGAATGCCCCCCATGTGGTCCCGTCTTCGCACCTCGCACAACCTGATTGCGCTGATCGCTTTTTCGGGGGCGGCGGTGCTCGCGATGCTGGTGGCCTATGTGATGGCGGTCATCGTGGAAAACCGCTCGACCGCCGCGGTGCGGGCGCGGCTGGATGCCGCGGCGATGACCTGGGCGAGTGTGGAGGCCGATGGCCTGCAGGTGGTGCTGACAGGCACGGCCCCGAACGAGGCGGCGCGGTTCCGCGCGGTCAATCTGGCGGGCGGCGTGGTGGAGGCCAGCCGGGTGCGCGACGCGCTGGATGTCACACCCGCGCGCGCGATCGAGGCACCACGGTTTTCGGTTGAAATGCTGCGCAATGATGATGGCATCCAGCTGATCGGGTTGCTGCCGGAACCGCTGCCGGAT